>JAVEVM010000540.1:0-3784 GCA_034005055.1 Desulforhabdus sp.
AAGGTAAGATCCAATTGGAGGCAATATGATCAGTGTCAATGTACATGAAGCTAAAACGCATTTGTCGCGATACTTGGAGCGAGTTGCCGCCGGCGAGGAGATCATCATTTCAAAGGCCGGCAAACCTATGGCTAAGTTGGTTCCGCTGACTAAGCCTCAAACCGATCGAGTTGCCGGACTTGATAAAGGGTTGATCCAAGTTCCCGATGTTTTTGATGCTCCCTTGCCGGAGAGCGTGCTCCAATTGTTCGAATCATGAAAATCTTGTTGGATACTCAGTCTTGGCCTTGGTGGATTGCAGCTCCGGAAAGGCTAAGCCAAGATGCGCAGCGTCGAATCGCTGACAGGCGTAATACGATTTACCTGTCCGCTGCCAGCACATGGGAGATTGCGATCAAATACGGCATCGGGAAGCTTCCACTACCGGAGCCACCAACGCAGTTCATTCCGAAACGGCTGGCCAGGGACTCTACTACGGCGCTTCCGGTCGAGATTGTGCATACACTTCATGTCGCCGTTCTCCCGCTCCACCACAGAGATCCGTTTGATCGTATTCTCATTTCTCAATCAATCCAGGAGAGAATTCCGATCATGTCGGCGGATGAACAATGTGAACACTATGAAGTGACAGTTATCTGGGCCACCAAAAATCCCTCTTGCAGATGATCTATATTGAAAACCAGCGGACCGGTTCCCGCAACTTGAGGCTAAAGCGGCCGCAATCCCGTGAAGACCGATCACCCGTTTGCGCCAATCCGGCCTTAAAGCATGTCTGCAAAAGCCTGCTGAATGATAGGAAACTCCTCGAACTGGATAGTGCGTACATCTAAAAGGAATTGATCTGACTCGATACGCCCGATGATTGGAGGTTTGTTGCTTCTTAGAGTTGACTCGATTTTTTTCGTGCTCATATCGGAGGAACTGAGTGCGACCACAAAGGTGGGTAGATACTGACCCGGCAGCGAACCGCCGCCAACCTGCGAAAGGCTTTGCAGCACCTCGATCCGCATTCCATCCGGGCCGTCCGACTCTTTGAGCAGAGTTGCCAGATGGTGTGCGCGCTCTTCAAGAGTAGTTAGGGGAACCGAAATCATTCGCAGCGTGGGGATATCTTCCAAAGCCTTTGCCTCATCTCGATACAGGCGTAAGGTTGCCTCAAGGGCTGCGAGTGTCATTTTATCAACCCGCAGGGCACGGGTTAGCGGGTTTTTCTTGCATCTGGCGATCAAATGCTTGCGACCTAGGATGATTCCGGCCTGTGGGCCGCCCAGCAATTTATCTCCGCTGAAGGTAACCACATCGGCACCCGACTGTAACGCCTCCTGCACAGTGGGTTCTCCTTCAAGTCCGAATTGCGCCAAATCGACAAAACAGCCGCTGCCTAGATCTTCCATGACCGGCAGGCCGTATTCCCTGCCAAGCAGAACCAGATCCTGCAAAGAGACTTCAGCGGTAAAACCGATGATACGGTAATTGCTGCAGTGGACTTTCATCAACAGGGCGGTTTGCTCGCCGATGGCGGATCCGTAGTCCCTGAGATGGGTTCGGTTGGTGCAGCCGACCTCGCGCAGAATGGCACCGCTGCTGCGCATAACATCAGGAATTCGGAACGATCCGCCGATTTCCACCAGTTGCCCGCGCGACACGATGACCTCTCGATTTTTAGCCAGAGTATTTAAAACCAGAAAAACTGCGCCTGCATTGTTGTTTACTACCAGTGCAGCTTCCGAGCCGGTGATCTCGCAGAGTATGGCTTCGGCATGGACGTAGCGAGAACCCCGCTGACCTTTTTCAAGATCATATTCAAGGTTGTTATAGGTGTGGCACATCGCCTGCAAACGATCGACGGCCTGCTCGGGCAGCAAAGATCTGCCCAGGTTTGTGTGAATAACGATGCCAGTGGAATTCACAACTTTGACTAGCGTGTAATCGCTTAGTTTTTCCAGCACCGTCTGGATGCTCTCCATCAGGTGGTCGGGCGTCAAATTGACTTCTTGCGCGGTTTCGGGGTTCTCCAAAATGAGGTTGCGCTTCTCGGCCAACACCTGGCGAATGCTCTGCAGGACCAGTTTACGGGGATGGCGGTCGAGGGCCGCCTGTATCGATGCATCCTGCAGCAGAGAATCTACCGCGGGAAGCCGGCGCAATATCTCTTTTACGGTCGAAGTGCTCATTGCTGTGTCTTCCTCGAAGTGCTCGCTGTGCCGATAGAACTTTATGTGAGCATGCATCGCGCATTCGATCTATCGCCAGTGCGACACTTTCCATCAAATTAAAATCACTTATAATCAAGCTATGGGCTTAGCCCAGGCCGCAGAGGCACACACAACGCTATTATATGGGAACTTTCCTTCTATGACTATCCCGGTTATATTACAGCCGCTCAAATGATCGCCAAAATATCCAAGGAAGAAACATCCGAATGAAAGCTTCGCTTCATTATCAAGACGAGCTTCCGACCTATGATGCAAGCATAGATTCACGACCATGGAGCAGTGGTTCTAAAGAAATACTTACTTTCCTGCAACATTCCCGTGAGTCTTTCTACCTGCGGGGCGCCCAACCAACCCCTTTATCTTACCTGCTGGCCGGAGGACTCAGCTCGATTCACAAATCGATTGTGCTCATCACGCCAACTGAGCGAGAGGCAGAAAAATACATCGAGAACCTCTCTTTTTTCTTGGGAAGAGATGAGCAACGTTCCAACTCATCCCTGAACAATCGGATCTGGCATTTCCCTTCGCGAACCGGACACAAAGCCCAATGGCTCGGGAAGATGGAGGCAAACGCCCGCAGGTTGGAAGCCCTGTATGCCCTGCGAACGGCTGCTTCTCCAATTCTGATAGTTGCTTCAGTGGTCGGGCTTCTGGAGCTGCTGCCCCCTCCGAAAGTTTTTCTCAATCAAGCACAATACCTGCTTCCGGGCGAGGAAATCAACCTGGAGGTTATGGGCCAAAAACTTGTTGAACTGGGATACTCGCACGTATCTCTGGTTGAGGAGTATGGAGACTTCAGCAGGCGTGGAAGCATCCTGGACATTTACGCTCCCTTATACAAGTGGCCGCTACGATTGGAATTTTTCGGAGATGAATTGGAATCAATCAGGCTCTTTCACCCAAGTACGCAGCGCTCCATGGGGACCTTAGAAGACCTCGTATTGCTTCCGGGCAGTGAAATCATCCTTGATGCAGCGGCCAAGGATCGTGCACGAGAGGCGGTGTATGAAGATGTTAAAAGCGAAAAGTTAACACCGACTGCCGGTAATGTTTGGCTGGAAAGAATCGAGGAAGGTTACCAGACCGATTCCTTCGAAGGGCTATTGCCCGTTTTTTACGAAAGAACAGCAACTCTTTTCGATTATCTCGACCCTTCCATGGTGTTTGTTTGGTCCGACACCGGCGAGATTCGAAAAGAGCTGAACGAATTCTACGGGCGCCTCGACCAGGATGCTGAAAAGCCCAGTTCACCCCACGAGTGGAACCGACCTCAGGCATCTTTATATCAACAGTTGGATCAATTTGATCGAGCGGTTGAGGATTTTCAGCAGATTTGTGTCGGCGGCTTTTCATCATCGACCGGCAAGGATTTTGAAATCAGGGCGAAATCCCATGATGAGCTGGCTCTCGCTATTTCATCTCATCCCACCAAGGATCGGCTGCTTGAACCGCTTGCCAGACAATTTCAGAAATGGCAGCAGGAAGGCGTGAGCTCTTTTCTGGTATGCGCGCGCAAAGAACAGGCAAAGAGGCTCACAGAGCTGCTGAACGGCTATAACATAGATGTC
>JAVEVM010000541.1:0-3784 GCA_034005055.1 Desulforhabdus sp.
CTTGCTCCAGCACTTCGTCGACCTCTCGCACCAAATCGGGTGGAACGGTGTCAAGTTGGGCAATTCGGTTGATCACTTCCAGCTGCATGGGCTCCGGCAAAAACCCCAGCGTTTCACCGGCTCTTTCGTAACCCAAATGAACTAGAATAATAGCTATGGTTTGCGGATGTTCGGATTTGATAAAGTTAGCCAAAACTTTGGGATCGATTTCTCGTACATACTTGAAGGGAATTCTCTCCCTCTCCTGCTCTATCGCTGACAGCAAATCATCGGCTTGAGATTGATCAACAATGTTGGGGAGCAGGTTGCGCAGGAAATGATCGCCCGTGATGTATATGCTGTCCTCCTCACGGAATTTGGCAGCAAACTCCTGGAGCACCTCTTCGCTGATTTCTTTCTTCAGCTCTCGGATGGTAGTCATTTGGAAGCCGACATTCTTGATCTCCTCGGTCGTTAGATTCTTTAGAATCTGGGCTGAAGCTTCTTCGCCGAGCGCCATTAGGACAATGGCTGTCTTTTGGGGGCCGGTAAGTTTTGCCATCGCAACTTAGCCCTCCTCTCTCAGCATAGCGCGCAGGATTTCCGTCGCCCGATCGGGGTCGCGCCGGACCAGCACGCCAACCTGTTTGCGTATGGAGGGGTGTTCGGCGGCATGCGCCTGGTCATCGGCAAGGACATCCAGTTCGCTCCCTTCGGGCAATACCGCCTGCGCAGACTCGGGTAGTGCCGGGATCGGCGTCGCGCTTTGCTGGATTTTGCGCATGAAGGGCCTGACAATGAAGAAGAATGCCAAAATAATGAGAACGATGTTCAGGATGATTTTCTGATTCTCTCTCAACATCCTAACCCAGCGGTTTTCGGCTTCTACAAATTGGCCGCCGGCGTAATCCGCAGCAAAAGAGACGTTGGAAATGCTGATCTGATCCCCACGGCCTTCATCATAACCGACTGCTTTTTTGACGATTTCTTCAAAGGATCTCATCTGGTCGCTCGAATAGCCCGCAAAAACCGACTCCGTCTTTCCTTCATCGTTTGTCTTGGCTTCGTAGGGGCCATCCAGCACAACCGCAACCGACAATTTCCTAACACTGCCGACGGATTGGGTGATTTGTCGGCTAACGCGGTTGATTTCGTAATTGACTGTTTCCCTCTGCCTGTTCGAAGTCTTCTGCCGACCCTGCTGATTTGAAGAGGATTCGTTCTGCATCAGCTGACTTTCGACATTTATGGGCACATCCGGGTTTCCTTTGGGGCCGGCCTCGCTTCCTTGAGTATTTTCAACGCTGCGTTGCTGACTCCTCACCACCGCGCTGTCAGGATCGTAAGTGTCTTCAGTAGTCTGGACCTGGTTGAAGTCCAGATTAACCGCTACCCTGGTCATTACCCGGCCAGCTCCCACAACCCCTTCCAGCAAGGATTGAACCTTGCGGCGCAAGCTTTCTTCCATGCTTTCCTGATATTGCATCTGCAGATTAGTCATTTGCAGCGGGCTGGTGGTGGGGCTGTTTTTCGATAGAACTTGGCCGTCGGTGGTCATAATGGTCACTTTATCTTCTTGCAGACCCTGCACCGCGCTTGCCACCAGATTGACGATTCCCTGTATTTGCTGATGATCGAGCTTTGCGCCGGGCTTCAGTTTCAGCACGACGGCGGCGCTGGGCGGCTTTTGATCTTCCACAAACAGGCTCTCCGCCGGCAAAACGAGATGCACCCGGCTCTCCTGTACTTCATTCAGGCGATTGATCGTACGAGCCAGCTCCCCCTGCAACGCCCTTTGGTAATTGATCTTCTGTACAAATTCGGTGCTACCGAGCTTCTGTTCGTCGAAAATCTCAAAGCCGACACCGCTGCCCTTGGGCAGTCCTTCCTGCGCAAGAGCCATTCGCGTTTCATACAATGAATCGTCCGGCACTGAAATGCTGTTGGCTGAAATCTGGTAGGGGATCTTCTTGCTTTGTAGTGCAGCCACGACTCCGTTTAAATCCTCTTCGGAAAGACCCGAATAGAGCGGAGTGTAAGTAGTTTTATTGATATTGTATGCCATGAAGGCAAGAGCTCCCAACAAGATTAAGAATAGACCGCCGTACAGAATTCTTTGCGAAGCGGGAAGCCCAACAACGAAACTTTTGAGATTCTTGAGAAGATCCAGAAGCTTATTCATAGAGATCAATCATCCATCTTTGTTGCCAGTTTAAGCACCCTAAAATTGCATTCTCATGATTTCCTGGTAGCCTTCCAATGCCTTGTTTCGGACCTTGAGTAGAAAGCGCAGGCTGATATCGGCCTCCTCGAGCTGGATCATGGTTTCATGAATATTTTCGGCCCCGTTGACGGAACCTTCCTGCATGGCTTGATCGGCCGCATGTTGAAGCTGATCGACCGTCTCTATACTCGTCTTCAATTCCTCAGCAAATCCGGCCGGCGTACTCCCACTTCCCTGACCTTTTGCCGGGGCTTCGATAGATTCGAGGGTTTTTGCCCAATTCAATGGAGGCGAATTAACGCGCATCGGTCTTCCTCCTCATCGTTACCGACAATTGGCGAACGTTATTGCGGACTGCTGTAGCCAAAGGCGACAATTCTTCTCACAGACATTTTTATTACTTACCAATTTCCAAGGCTTTTAGAGCCAGTTGTTTGGCAGTATTCAGGGCCGACAGGTTCGCTTCGTAGGAGCGAGTTGCAATCAACAGGTTGGCCATCTCTTCAACCGGATTGATGTTTGGCATCTGAACAATGCCCTGATCATTGGCGTCCGGATGGCTGGGATCATAGATGGTCTTGAACTGACGTCCATCCGGGACAACCTCAGCAACCCTCACCTTATGCAGATCCTCATTGAGAGCATTGCTCAGGGTATTTTCAAATGCCTCCTCGTTGGGAACGCTTTCGTAAACCAGCGTTCTTCGTTCGTAGGGTGTGCCGTTGGCGGTTCTGGTCGTATTCACATTGGCCAGATTGGCTGAAACAACATTTAGCCACGCACGATGAGCAGCTAAACCGGACGCGCTTATTCGCATGGAAGTATCGAAATCCATTATTGCCCTCCTTCGATAGCTTGCTTGAGCAAGGTAAACTTCTTGTTCAGCATGGTAGTAATAAACTGATATTCAATGCTGTTTCGGCTCAGCTTCATCATTTCCAGCTCCAAATCGACGTCGCCGGTTTCTTCGGCTGTAACCGACGCCATTGCCGATCGCGGGTCGGAAGGAGCCAGGTGATTTTCGCTGGATGTCGCCAGGTGTAAGCTCGATCTGTCCAGGCAATCCCTGAGTGTCTGTTCAAAAGAAAGCTCCTTAGAGACGTATGCAGGTGTATTAATATTCGCCAGGTTGCTCGATATCACCTTTTGATTGAGTGAGTTGAGACTCAGGCGATCCTGCATCAGCCCGATCGTATGATCAAAAACCTTGTTACTGTTCATCGCGCATCTCCTTTCATTAGGACCATCCGAGAAGCACATTTCATACCATTGAAAAGCGCGTGGATTGCTCAGGCAAATTTGGGGCCGCCGAGGTCAATTTTTCTCTGATTCGCCAAAATGTTGACGTGCAATGGGGCGGGTGGGTGTCAAATTAACTTCACGTACGGGATTAGCAGGGCAGGTTCAAGAGGGTCCGGCAGCCTGGAGTTGCTTTACTCCGCCTAGGAGCTTGTCCGAGAGCTGTCATTTCGAGCCGAAGGCGAGAAATCTTGTGCTTGCAAGTGGCTGATTTTACAGATTTCTCACTACGCTACGCTCCGTTCGAAATGACAAAAGAGGCATTGTCGGACAAGCTCCTAG
>JAVEVM010000542.1:0-3778 GCA_034005055.1 Desulforhabdus sp.
TTTTTCATAGATGGGCACGACTCGATAAGCTCATATTTTCTAAATGGCGCAAGAGGGAAAAAAGCCCAGCAATTCCCGGAATCGGTCTCAAGTCGATTCTGTCCAGTTTCTTGCTCTGGACCTTTCGTAAAGTCTGCGGGTCCATTTCTAAAGTATCTTAAGCATTACCACATACTTTCTTTGGAATAGGTTGCATTTTGTTCGGGACATTTCGGCCGGAGTATTCTATGATAGCATTCCATGGGAGATTCGGCGCGGACCACACCTTCGGAACTTACACTCCGCAAGCATCTGAATGCGGATGCTCTATATGCCGAACTACGCCGGCGGTTCGGTAAAGTGAGAGATGCCGCGGCGGGGTACCCGCAAATTAATCTTGGTGATGTCCTGATGTCCGGTTTCGCCATGTTTTCTCTCAAAGACCCTTCCCTTTTGGCTTTTGACCGCAGAAGAAAAGTAGAGGAACACAATCTCAAGTCCATTTACGGTATGCACCAAATTCCCTGCGACACCCAGATGCGCACCCGACTCGATGTTGTCCACCCCGATTTACTGTGCCCGGCGTTCAACGCGGTTTTCAGACAGGCCCAACGAGGCAAGGTGTTGGAACAATTTGTCTTCATGAAAGGCTGCTATCTGATCTCCTTGGATGGCACCGGTTACTTCTCCTCCGACAAACTCTTCTCGCCCTATTGTTTGCAAAAAACAAGCTCCAAGACCGGCAAAACCATCTATCATCTTCAAACACTGGGTGCCGTCATTGTCCACCCTCTGCACAAAGAGGTGATTCCCCTGCCACCCGAACCCATCAGCAACCAGGATGGACAGACCAAAAACGACTGTGAACGCAATGCCTGCAGACGATGGTTAGAAAAATTCAGGAAGGATCATCCTCGTCTTAAAGCCATCATCACCGAGGATGGCCTCAGTCCAAATGCCCCTCATATAAGGGAGATCAAAGCACATCGCTGCCATTTCATTCTCAGGCTCAAAGATGGCGACCACGTTTATCTTTCCAATTACCTCGACGAAGCGGTTGAAAAGGGGGAAGCCACCGAACACGATATGGCCGACGAGGTCGATGTCCGCATCCACCATTTCTTTCGGTTCTTCCATAATGTTCCCCTCAACGAGTCCAATCAGGACGTCCGTGTTAATGTCCTCGAATACTGGGAGCTACAGGGTGATGACAGCAAATACTTTTGCTGGGTTACTGATTTCAAGATCACCCGCCGCAACGCCTATCAAATCATGCGAGGAGGACGTGCCCGTTGGAAAGTGGAAAATGAAACCTTCAATACCCTGAAAAACCAGGGCTATAATTTTGAACACAACTATGGACTCGGGGAAAAGTTCCTCAGCATGGTCTTTGTCTCCCTCATGATGCTGGCCTTTCTCGTTGACCAAATTCAGCAGATCGCATGTCCCGTGTTTCGCACGGCTTGGAAGAAAGCAGGCTGTAAAAGGGAGCTTTGGGAAAAAATCCGAGCCGCATTTCACTTCTTTTTCTTGGATTCCATGGAAACGATTTACCGCCTGATCATCGCAGGACCACAAAGAGTTCAGCCAATACCTCTAATAGACACTTCATGAGTTATTGTCTGACAGCCGTTTCCCCTAACACTTGAATCAGCACCACCAGCAGATCTGCCATGCGGGATTCCACAGAATCCTATTGCCCACCTGCCTCCAATTCGTGTATTTTCGGTTATACAACCGACGCTTAAGAACGGGTTAAGCGACAATTTTATGCCTTCAACAGCCCGAGAGATGTCCCTTGGCTCAATGATTTCCAAATGGTGCGTCGTCAATGTAATAATTCCGGGAATTGCTGAAAAAAGCCTGCAGCTTGCGACTCTTACATGCTTTTATGCGTCAAGTTTTGAATAAAGCTTCCTTTATTCTGTATTCGCAATAGGGATTTAAGAATTCCCAACCTAAAGAACAATACGTTCGCATTCATTTTCGATCTGCCTAGCTGGTATTTCAATTTCCCAATTTCAGGGGTCTTCGCTTCTCTCTCATGCTTGGCATCCTGAAACGACTTTCTGCATCATTTAATTCGCGTAGTGTCCTTTGCAAGTACTCGTCACCTCTCATTTTTTCATATGTGTTGAGAAATGCTTCATCATTTGAAGGCCCTTTTTGCTCTATGCCTGTGCCCGATTGTATCGATTGACGCAATGTCTTGCTACCAAATAATAGATGTCTGTTATGCATCCAAAATTCTTCCACATTTGAATCATAGCCTATACGGACGAAGTCGAATATCCTTTTCACGGTGTTGAGATGATCTTGTACCAAATTATCATACTGCACTATGATAGGGTTTGAAACATACTTCAAGGTCTTTAGATAGTACTTCGAAAAGCGCAGTTTCCAATTGACCATTTTATTTCTTCTATATTTTGAATACGCATAATCCAATGGTTTTCTCCATATAACAATATTATAATATTCAATATCAATGCTATTAGCATTTACCATTTCTCGATACCAGTAAATGTTTTTTGACGAGTCAACCACTACTTTCTTCCCGTTGGCCAACAGCTTGGTATAAAGATCCTTCTTTTTCATTTTCGCTAAATGGATTGAAGTACTGGCATTCAGCATCACCACAACTACAATTTATCTGGTAATGATGTGGAGCACTCCTGTAAAATATCGCGTGTATCTCGCCTGCAGAAAACATATCTCTATGCGAGCCCAGCAATTCCCGCTGATGAGATCAAAATCAGCTCACCCATTGGCAAGAGGGTGAAATTATGACTTTCGTTACCAGGGGAATAGCCGGATCGTCAGGTTGAGATGCTCCGGCACCCCGAGTGTAGCCTAAAACCCTTGCCGATCAACCCAAAAAAGGCAATGAATCCCCTTGCCTCTCGGTTGGAGGTCGTGAAACGGAGATAGATCGGCGATATTGCGCGCACCTGGCTGGCATTCCATCAGGATGTGTCCCGTGTGATGACAGGCTCTCGAAGCTCAAAGCCATGAAGGATGGCGCGATAGAGCATCTCCATGGAGTCGAGCTTGAAGCAGTGAAATAGAGAGCGCATTTGTTCCCACAGAGCTTTCTTTGATCCGGCTTTCTTGAGAGCACCCTGAAAAAGTGAGCAGCAGAGCTGCTGGGCTTGGTCGACCAGGAAAGCGAGCATCATGATCTTGACGAACACCATGCTGAGGTATTGTTTTCCGAGCCCATAATTGTGCTCGAAGTTGTAGCCCTGGTTCTTCAGGGTATTGAAGGTTTCGTTTTCGATCTTCCAGCGGGCGCGGCCTGCTCTCATGATACGTTCAGCATTGGCCTCGGTGATCGGGATGTCGGTAACCCATGAGAAGCGGATCATCTCATCGCCGATCACTTGCCAATATTCGAGGAGATTGACCAGAACGTCCTGGTGCGATGCGTTGATAGGCACCCCGTTCACCCAGTGAAAGTAGTGGTATCGATCACGGCGCCGGGGATCCTCGAGGATCAGGTCCCCACCGTCTCCTTTGAGACGTGCTTGATCGAATCGAGTGAACAGATGAGCGTGGTCGCTGTCTTTGACATTGAAAATGAAATGATAGCCCAGGTCCTGAACGAAGCGGATGTAGGGGCCGTTGGGGCTGATGGCATCATGAGTGAGGACGATGTCCAGATGGGGATGCTCTGCGTGGAACTGGGTGAGAAACCGTCTGCCGGCATTGAGCTCACAGTCGTTTTTGGTCGTACCGTCTTGCTGGGAGATGATCTCCGGAATGAGCGGGATCACCTCTTTCATCTCCGGATGAACGA
>JAVEVM010000543.1:0-3778 GCA_034005055.1 Desulforhabdus sp.
AAGGCATAGCAGAGGGCGGTTTTCCCATCCCCTGCCATACCTGTCAAAATCACGTTCTTCAGAGCACCTCGGGGCTTACGGCCACCATCCTCGTCGAAAAACAGAGCAACCAGCAAATTTTCCAAAGGATGCTCGAAGCCGATTGGGGCCACCTGGTAGCGAGACACGAGATTTCCGATCTTCTCGGTGACCATGCTGTCGTTTCGGGTCGTGGGCGTGTACCCTCTTAGAAATTGAATCCATCGCTGACCTAACGGTTGATCGCTCATTTCCTTTAACCTAAAGTTGGCAAATCAGGCAGCCTTCGCGGGAAGGCGGTTCATAATCCATTCCGGCGAGCACTGCCGCCAGTGGAACGTTCTTCCTGCGTCGGCGTTCTCTTTCCTGAGCCTTCTTCCAGTTTTCGATGATCTTTTCTCTCCTCTCAGGCTGCTCAAGACTCTCAAGAGATTCATCTTTGCACCAGAAAAAGACGTTGCCGTTGACTCGGTTTGGCTTTTCATAGGCCTTGGCCATTTGGAAATATTCAGGATATTTTTCCCTCAACCTAAGCCATTCGATCTTCTGCTGATAGAAACAAAAATAACAGCCGGACCGGCTGCGCCCCCATTCCATAAAAGGTGGCAAGCCTATTCCTGAGTCTTCTAGAATTCGAAGAACATCCGGATAGGCAACTGGCTTCTTCTTATCTCGAAATGGAAACACAGCTTCGATGTTCGGCTTGTGACTGATGTAGCCAACTCGATCTTCATCAGCCCGTATGGCAATATAGTTGATGCAGGGATCGGAGCCAACATAATCCTCGAAAGGCTTGAGCTTCATCATCTTGGTGCACCACCTTCTATTGTTTGATGGGAGCATGCCTCCGTATCGCCTCAGAAGATCATCAAAGGTAGTGCCGAAGGTGGTGCGGACAATCTTAACGCCCAGATAAGCCTCAAGCCTATCCAGGTACTCATAGGTTTCGGGTAGCTCTTTTCCAGTGTCGTGGAAAATGTACTCCATTCCCTCTACTCGACCGCGCATATGGACGGCCAGGGCAGCAGAATCTTTACCTCCGGAGAGGCTAAGGATGTGTCTTACCTTCTTGTTATCCCTTAAATCAGCCATTCATTCCTCAGGTTGAGCGTCTTGTATATTGCCAGCCTGCTGCTGCCAAAACAAACGGGCTGCAGCCGCTAAAGCAATCTTGCCATGGTCCTGAATCAGCTTGCTCAGCGCCTTCTCAGCGGAACGTAAACTTCGGTCCTCTTCATGACTCCAGTGCAAAACCTCCTCGACTTCGGAACCGTCCGGACGTGTCACAGTCAGCCGGAGGCAGCGTCGGAATCTCTCCGCGTCCCCAGCATCTCCGTTGAAACCGATCGATTCGACTCGCTTGAAACGGGGCACGAGCGAGGCCAGGCGTTCGTAGAAGAATACCTCGTCTATATGTCTCCACCGTTCGGGTGCCTTTTTGGCAACCAAAGTAGCCACGGACTCGTTCCACTGTGTGTTCGGAAGGGCAGTGTCTCTCAGGCGCAGCACAAAAGTCTTGAGATCCGCATCAACGATGCGATTACCCATTGCAGCCGATCTCGTGGTAATCACCTTACGGAATTCATCGAAGTCTCCCCTCAATCCGAAAGCATCCTGGAGCCCCTCACGAATGCGCGACAAGAGGGACGGGTAGGCGTTTCGCAGCTCGGCTATCGATTCGGTGAGCCCTCTTACGAGAGCAGTGACCTGATCGCCGCCAAAGGCTTCCGTTCTTACCGCAGGCAGTCCCAATGCTTCAGGAAGCTCTCTAAAAAGCAAGGTGACGGGTTGCCGCGATGAGAGAAGGAGGTCTCTCACCTTGCACGCCTGTGGAGACAGAGTCTCGCGGGCGTGTCGCACATATTCAGAAAGCGAAACAGCGAAAGTCACCAAGGGTCGAACTACTGTCAGGACATCTGGACGCTGATTCGTCTCAGCCCCGAGGACCTTTGCAATTTGATTGTATACTTCCAGGCGGATGCCGTTCACAGAGCAATGCTGCAAAGTGAAGGCTTCCGGTTCCTTGTTCAGTTTCTGGAACTCGTCGCCCCCAACCTTGAGAAGAAATGTGCCATCCTCATAAACTGAGGTCTCCTGCCAGTGCGCCGCCAAGTAAACCGCAACAAGAAGGGGCAGCAGGCCGTCTCGTACACCAAATGGCGGCTGACGCAACTCCTTGTAAATCCGATCTACCGGCACCGGATTCAAATCCGCCTCCAGTAACAGCTCATGGATCCGCCTAAGGCTTGGCGCCAGCCGACAAGGATCCTCCGTCAGTTCCGACCAGGGAACGAACCTCCATGAGGTTCCATCTTTGACATGAAGGTTGCCTTCCTTAAGCACAGAAAGGTAAATTGCCAGTTCCGGCGGATTATGATCGCCATCCAGACCCAGATTTTCCTCGGTTGGGTGAGCAGCCATAGCTTCTATCAGGAGAGTCCGCGCGCGCGACGCAGCTGATTGAGTTACTCGCCGGTTGATGAGTTCGTTCAAGACAATCGGGCAGTCTGGATAAAGTTCTTCACAGACGACGCTAAGGTAGCCGGCAATACCGCGATGCTCTTCAACCTGGATCTCTCGCCCATCATGGAACCAACGGATAGGGCGATCACGATCAACCGTAAACTCTGCAAGGAATTCCACCTCACGATTAAGAGAGGCTTTTAGGCGCTCGATCTCATCACGAACGTATTCGCGCGCAAATTGGTCGAAAGAAAGCTCCCGCGCATTTTTCCGCACCCACTCCCAGCGCTTCAGTTCTGACAGAAGGTGAGACACCCCGGCTACGGGAAGACTGATACCACAGACAATATGGCTTGGCAGAGTCCTGAGCATCGGCATCTGGAGCACGGTTTGTTGCTCATCAGTCGAAAAAGTCACAATAACTAGAACCCTTCCATCGGCAGTCGGCTGGCCACCTAATTGGCTGAACTCCTTCTCCACATCTTTGGCATGAATGTATCGAACCAAAAAATGACGCAGATTGCCGGTCTGAACGTAATGGCGCCGAGCCACGAGATGTTTTTTGGGAAGATAGCTCAGCAATGGCAGAGGTGATGAATTGGATCTGCTGATAGCATTTTCGGCCTGCTGCAATAAATCTTCAAGGCTGGCGCTGGTGTGCGGCCACAGAGACAGCCCCTTTGCCGTTCCTCGCTCGTGCAGCAACCGTAGATTCGATACAAGTCGCTCTAAGACTTCGGCTGTCTCAGGCCCGGATTCCGAAGCGAGAATAACTTCTAGTGTTGCGGGGAGCGCCGGATCATCGATCATGTTCAAGAGGGCTACCGCCTTGAGAACTTTTTCCGCCGTCTCTCCATACGACATCCCCTTATCTACTACGGATTCGGCAATATCCCAACGCGCGCGGTGGGGGCCGGGAGATATCTGCGACAAATTTGCTTTGAA
Source organism: Desulforhabdus sp. (assembly GCA_034005055.1). Lineage (GTDB taxonomy): Bacteria > Desulfobacterota > Syntrophobacteria > Syntrophobacterales > Syntrophobacteraceae > Desulfoferrobacter. The sequence continues at coordinate 3,427 of JAVEVM010000543.1, forward strand.
ATAATCATAGAGGTCGGAGATCCGGTAAAGCCTGTCACAAACTGTAACTCGGTCTGCAAACGCCCGAAGGCCGAATGGCTCAAAGGATGTCAGAAAGCTCACAATAGAGCGTTCATTTTGACCAAATTTTCTAAGCAATGCGACTAACGCCGGAAAAACAACCGGATTCAATGGGAATAAACGAGGGGCAAGGGACACGAGAGACTTTTCAGCGGCAAGCGATCCATATAAGCCCGACTTGACAGCTAGACGCATTGCGCTCCGCATGCTCTCCCGAACTTTCTTTGGCAACAGAGCTTGCTCAAGACCCAAGGTTTCAGCCAGCAAAACAGCCGCTTGTTCGAGCGGCTGA
>JAVEVM010000544.1:0-3774 GCA_034005055.1 Desulforhabdus sp.
GTTTGCAGTTCTTAAGGGAGCAAACTTTTTTATGACGGGTTTGCCTTATGACTTGCGGAGCCCCCTGGTCCAAGAGCAGGTCTATGACAGGATCACCCGTTCCAAAATTTTCTTATTTTATCTCAGGCATCCCGACAGGTTTCTCGAAAAATTGATCATCAGTGCACAGAACGGCTTTTATATCCGACCGACCTATTTGGGGAATTACGAAAGAGCACCGGGCGTAAAGCCCTTGCAAATGGCCTCCATGTTCTCGCTTTGGAGCACATTCAAAGCCAACACACTACCCCACTCGCTGTTTTTGGTGGCGAGTTTCTTCTTCCTGTACTTCGGTGTTCTGGCCTATTACTACATCATTAAATGGAGACGAAAAGAAAGGACGTTGTTCCTGGATATATTCTCGACGTTGGGGTTGATCGGAGTCGTATGCTTTGTAGTGCCTGTCCTCGGAGACGGCGAAGCAGACCATGCCAAACATCTTTTTCTTTTTAATGTCTGTTTTGACATGATGGTGGTTGCCTCCATCATCTGGTTATTTTCAAACTTACCACGTTGGGGAGGGATTCGAGATGGGGCAAAAACAGCACGGTCGGACGTCGTCTTGAGAAAAGTTATGAACAGCTTCATGTGCTTGACTTCTCATTCATGAGGGAAAGCTGTATCGTCCAAGGATTCACACAAGAAGAGGAGGGAAGGCCTTGAACAGGCTACTGGTTGCATTGCCTCCAAGAATCCTCCGGTGGGTAAATATCGAACGACTTTGCCGCGGTCATTCCCTGCTCATGGGATCTTTCTTTCTGGTGGTATTTTTTTTTAGCATCCAGAGGAACGATTATTCACAGATAGGGTATTTCGCTCTGGGAATCCCTTTTCTTATAATCCTGTGGTGGTTGAGGGGCAGGAAGTTCCTCCTCTTTATTGAGGCTATGAGCAATCGCCGATTCTTTGTGTTGTCGATTATCTCATTTACGGTGCTTCGCATCCTTTGGTTTATTTCCCTTCGTACGCTACCACATGTAGATTTCGCAGCTTTTGATTATATTGCAGAGTTGTTATCCAGGTATAGTCCCATCTACGAACCGCTGCCCAAGTCCCTTTTGCTCCCCGCTTGGGGATATCCTCTTTTCCTTGGCGTATGGTATTCGCTGGTCGGCCATAGTCTTTTTGCGGGCAAACTTTTCAATCTGTTTTTGGGCATGGCTTGCGTTCCTTTGATCTACGCTGTCTCCAGGCAGATTGGGGGGACCTTGACTGCACGCGTGACCACGATACTCTTTATCCTCTGGCCGACCCAAATCATGATGTCAAGCGTCTTGGCCTCGGAACATTTAGCAGTTTTCCTGATCATGGTCGCTTTTTTCTTTCTCTTGAAAGAAACGCAGAAGCATCACTGGAGGAATCTCGGTGTTTCCGCCATTTTTCTCGCGCTCGCCTATATTGTTCGCCACGTCTTTATCGCTGCTCTTCCTGCGGCTGTAGTTCTCCTTATCATCTCAGACAATGCTTCAAAGATTTCAAAGATGAAAACGGCTTCAGTGTTGATGATCTGTTTTACGGGCGTCTATGCACTCTACCTTGGAGGCATGACTACCGTCTACCATGTCACACCCTTAAGCCAGGGTTTATTTAACCTGCTCGTCGGCACGAGCGTTGCCTCAAAGGGTCACTGGAACAAGGAAGATGCAGAGATGTATCTTTCCTTCCCTACCTTCAGGGAAGCTAACAGTTATGCAAAGAAAGAAATCTTGCGGAGGATCACCTCAAATCCTGCAGGAATAGTCAAGCTCATGGGCCAGAAATCTATTCTGACGTGGTGGAACGGCACATACGGTTTTTACTGGAGTACCCTCAAGGTATCCGAAAATCCATTGACATCCAAAATATTATCCTACAGACTATTTTTTGAAGGTATAGCTCATTATTTCCATTTACTCATACTCTTGTTTGCTACTATGGGATATTTGGCTCTATATTCAGATATCAAAGTTTTAAAATATTCACCCATTTTTTTTATGTTAGTTTTTGGAACGGGCCTTCATATGATACTAGAAACTCAATATCGCTATAATTATGTTATGATTCCATTTCTTTCAATCATTGCAGCCAAAGGAATATGTAGTGTCTATAGGCCTGTCTATACAGGAAACCTCCAGCACCTTGATCACAGATAGCGCTTTATTTTTTCGAACTGACTTCCATTGAGACGGCAATCTGTTCTCCCAAAATGTTAGACAGCATTACGTGCACATCTCGGAATTTTGGAGCACCAATGTTCCCATCTTTTCTCGAACGAATGCAGCAAATCTTTCCCTGAAGCAGTGCGATGAAAACCTCCTCGCATGCTCTCTAAGGAGATAGCATTCAAAAATTCCCTCCTTACTTTCAAACTCTTCAATAGCCCCGCACAGACTTTCGGCCGTTTGCTCAGGGAAAAACAACCCCGTTTTATCTGCAAGGACCGTCTCCAGCGCCCCTCCCTTCTTGTAGGCAATGACGGGTGTTCCACAGGCCTGGGCCTCGACGGGAACAATGCCGAAGTCTTCAATCCCTGGAAAAATCAGGGCCTTAGCCCCTGTATAGAGTCTCCGCAGCTCTTCGTCATCCACGGACCCCACAAAGGAAATATTCCTGCCCGCGATTTTCCTCAATCGGCCCCACTCTTCACCGATGCCCACAACAACGAGCTTTTTTCCGTTCCGATTGAACGCCTTTACGGCAATATCCGGACGCTTGTAATGAGTCAAATGGCCGGCGAGCAGGTAGTAATCTTCCTTCTCCCGGCATGTTGTGTTCTCGAACAATTCAATGTCGACTGGCGGGTAAATGACCGTCGAGGAGCGGCCATAGATACGCTGGATTCTCTCGGCAACGAACTCCGAGTTGGCCACGAAATGGTCCACGGATTCAGCGGACATCAAATCGGTACGCCGTAGGTAGCCCTTCAAGGTGTTCATGAACATCCTCTCGGCAAAACCCGCGTGCTCGAAATAGTCATCGTACATGTCCCAAATGTACCGCATGGGGGTATGACAATAGCATATATGCACCGTGCTTGATGACTTTTGGATCCCCTTAATGGGTCCCGACTCGCTGCTGATGATCAAATCATAGCCTTTGACATCCAACAGTCGCGTCGCAAGGGGCATCAGAGGCAGGTAATGAGTGTAGCAGGTTTTCGCTAACGGCATCCTTCCCAGGAAAGAGCATTGGACCCTGTGCGCATGAAAAACGGGATCCACACCTTCCGGGTCATAGGCATGCGTGAAAATAGGGGCTGCCGGGAAGAGGGTGCATATTTCTTTGAGCACCTTTTCCCCACCCCGCATTTTCACCAGCCAGTAATGCAGCAGTGCGACTTTCAAATCCTGCGCCTTTTCAAATGCCAACAGCACGCGTATACGCGTCGAAGAGTGATCGCTTGAGCTGAGCCGTCGTGTAGTTTTGCCTCACATGCTCTTCCAGTGCGCCATCGGGGGGCACAGAGACTGCCCTCTCGACAGCATCCCGGATGTCTCTGGGGGAATAGGATTCAATGTAGCTCCCCAAAGCTCCGAAATAATCCTTGACAGGAGCCACCGGCGGCAGAACAAGATTACAGCCCATGAGGGCCGCCTCCAGGTTGACGAGCCCCGGTGTTTCCAGCCTGCTCACATGGACGTGCGCCCTGGCTCTCCCCATCAATTGAAGCACATCGTCGTGGGAAAGGCTGCCCGGGAACACATGCTGATCAGCGGCAGCAGTCCGGCAGCGACGGAAATAACCTCGGTGCATTGG
>JAVEVM010000545.1:0-3758 GCA_034005055.1 Desulforhabdus sp.
CAACTCGGTTCGATAACCCTCATCCATGATCCTTACCAGCACGGCTGAGAGCATTATGGCGATCAACGGGTAAGCAGGAAAGAGATAGCGAGTCCGTTTGATATTGGCCCAAATAAAGACCAGGAACATGATCGCATACCAGCCGATGATAAAGATGCTTGCATCCTTATGAGCCCTCACGAAATTGCTCACCTTCTCCTTTCCTTCCGGCAGTGCCAGAAGAGCCAAAAAGATGGACCAGGGAGCGAAATGCCTTATCAGCGCCCACAAATACGCTAAAATGTTCTCCACAACATAAAACTTACTTCCAGACATACGCTCCGTGACCTGGTCGCCCAAAAAACCGGTAATGGAGGAGAAGCCGTGTTTGAAGAAAATGAGAATAAACCAAAGCAGGGCAACACCGGCGGCGATAAGGATAATCCTGAAATGGATCAAATCTCTTGGTCCGGCAAGGGTGCGCCTGCGCGTAAAGCTCAACAGAAACGCGAACAGCACCGGGAAGATGCCCAATAGGCCTTTGGTGGCGATGGCTAATGCCGACCCCAGATAGGCGTAACTATAATTGAGAGTCGTTTTGGACCGATTGAAGAGGATGTTTGAAAATCCATAAAGGCTGGCCATCAAGAAAGAGAATTGCAGAATATCCGGAGTAGAGCGGGTGGAGAGCGTGAGCAACTGGATGTTGGAAAAAACAACAACCACCGCGGCCACAGCCTCCCTTTTACGATGCAACAGGGAAAAGGATATTTTGTACGTAAACCAGACGACCAGACAGCCAGCGAGCAGAAAAGGGATGCGGGAAGCAAACAGGCTGATGCCGAAAATCTTGTAGCTTGCTGCAATAGTCCAGTACGCGAAGACGGGTTTTCTGAACCTGGTAATGCCGGAAGAGTAGTAGGGTGTCACATAATCACCGGTCTGGATCATCCCCATGGCGCCATCGGTATAAAAGAGCTCATCGCCGTGGTATCTTACTTCATTGAACGTCATGGGAAGAAGTACCAGGAAATAAAAGGCGATGAGAATCAAATGGGGATTGCGCCAAAACCAGGCAAGATCACGCCAGCCCTGTGCGCTCTCTGTTTTCAATGCTGGAATTTGCTGATCGTCTGTTGGGATCATAAGATGTTTGCTTACAGCTCCTGGTTTAAATTTCGCCGCACTTGTGCGTTATGCGGATCTGGAGTACCTTAATTGCACCAATTTGCGTCAATCGTGATCAAGATTGAAACTGGCGAAAGCAAGCCGCTTCTTCTCTTGCCATTTTTCAGGGGATCGGTGCACCCGCTTTTCTAACTTTATGGATTATTTTCCAGGACATTGCCAAAAGGATTCGATTTGACTCCTCCGGGAACATTCCCGAAGGGGCTGGTGTTTTGGCTCGTCGGAACCTTTCCGAAAGCGCTCCGGTTGAGTTTTACAGGGTCGGCGACCGGACTCTCGGAGATCTCTTCCCGCGGCCTGCCGGAAAGTGCTGATGATAGACCTTCAGGGAAAAGACGGAACTTGGGCTCTTGTTGAACCTGGGGTGGGGTCTGCAGAGGCACATCTTCGACCTTTCCAAACGGATCTGCAGGCGCTTTTCCGATCAGCTTGCCATCGATATCCGGAACGATTTTTTTAGAAGCTGCCGGGACATTGCCAAAGGGCTCCCTTTCGGTACTCTCCTGCCCTTCCAGCCTCGCAGAGAGCCCAAAAAGAAAACCCGTTAGAATCAGAGGAATCAAAATGAATCTCAGACCTTTCCTTGTCCTTTCCATTAGTCGTCGGCCTTTTCAGGTGTCACTCCGCCATCGGCGGCACGATTGAGATGCATCGTACCCGATGCTCATTCTTTCGCTCAATTGCGACATCATATAAATTGAAGCCGAAATGTGAAACTGTTTTTCTCATTTTATCCGCCTGACCGCAGTATCGACCCGATTACTTTATGGTATTCATTTTAGTTATGATAGTTTCGTTGTCACTCTGGACTTGTGGAAGAGAAAGGGACTTTACAATGCCGGAATTGCCCGAAGTTGAAACGATCAGACGGTGCATCGAGCAGGAACTGGTCGGCCAAACAGTAACAGGAGTTGTTGTTCGTAACCCGAATCTCAGATGGCCGGTTCCCGAGGATCTCAGCCGAAGCCTTGCGGGCGGGGAGATTGTCTCCGTGCGCAGGCGGGCAAAGTATCTGCTGATTCAAACTAAAGCAGGTACTGTCATCATGCACCTGGGAATGTCGGGAAGACTTTTGGTCTGCTCGCAGGACAGAGGGATCGAGAAGCACGATCACCTCGATCTGTTGATGGGCAACGGCAAACTGCTGCGTTTCAATGACGCTCGTCGTTTCGGATGTGCCCTTTGGACCAGCGGCCCTGCCATGCAACACCCTCTTCTTAAGGATCTCGGCAAAGAGCCCTTGGAAGATGGCCTGACAGGGAAGTATCTCTTCGATCAATCCCGGAGAAGGTCCCTGGCAGTGAAAGAATTTCTCATGAACAGCCGAGTTGTGGTCGGTATTGGGAATATATATGCAAATGAGGCGCTTTTTGCGGCAGGCATTCATCCATCTCGGTCTGCAGGCCGTATTTCTGCAAAGCGCTATGAAAAACTTGCTGCCGCAATAAAAAAAGTTTTGCAGGAAGCTCTGGAACAGGGAGGAACCACATTGCGGGATTTTTGTGATGCGGCTGGAAATCCAGGCTATTTTCAGCTGAAGCTTATGGTTTACGATCGCAGTAGCGAACCCTGCTATGCTTGCGGGAGCGTCATTAGATGGGTTCGCCAGGCGCAACGATCCACCTATTTCTGCAAAAAATGCCAACGATGATCAACTTTTTGATGGAGGAGCTTCTTATGAGTAAGTACATGGAAATAGAAATAAAACTAGTGCCCGCTTATGGCTCGGGAGGCCTGACGGGAAGGTTTCCAAACCTCGTGAAGCTTCTGAAGAATCACGGCTATGATCGGGTGGTGGAAAAAGAACCAAGTCTGTACGAGCTGGTTGATGTGCTGACCCGCATCCGCAATGATCCCGCCATTGACCAGAGCGCCAAAAGAGCCATCTTAAACATGCATGACAGCATTCAAAAAGTCCGCGATGAGGCACGCGAGCATCTCTTGGGCCGCCGTCTGAATGAGCTCGATCAGAGCTTGTATCGTTTGGAAGACCTTTTCAACGACTTGGAACAAGAATTTGGCTGGTAGACTTCCCTGCTCGGAGCAGGCGGCCCGCCACGCCACTCTGATCCGTGCGCCAGGCTCCGCCAGCCTAAAGCAGCAGCACCCCGAGTAGCAGGCAGATACCAAGTCCCAAAGGTATGGTTCGCTGTAGGATCTCTCCCTCTCTGCCCTGCGCTCCGCACAGGGGTGCAGCCAGTGCTATTTTCAACGGTGAAGAGATCGACCCAATCGCGCTGCCTACTGCCATGCCGCTGGCAAGAAGAACCGGAGAGATCTTCAAAATCTCCGCAGTGTCTACCTGCAGCTTGCCAAAAAGGACAATCGAAGCTGTCCCGTAGCCGGTAAGAAATGTCCCGATCCAACCAAGGAATGGAGCAAACAGCGGATACAGGTCTCCTGACATCTCCACAACGCCATTGGCCAGTGCCAGGGGTATATTCAATGCAGGGTCGACCTGAGCAAAACCTGGTTGATAGCCTGAATAGGCAATTACCTGGCCGACAGCACCAAACAGTGCCATAGCCGCAACAGGCCGCCAGGACCGCCGGTTTGTGGCGGCAAAATTCCGCCACGCTCTCTGTCGATCC
>JAVEVM010000546.1:0-3756 GCA_034005055.1 Desulforhabdus sp.
CCGTACACGATCCGAACCGGATTCAATTCCCACTTGCATGACCCGACAACCTGATCGGTGCATAAGGCGGTAAAGTTGTGGATCACATTTATACCACGAGTAGTCGCTGACACAATCCCAACTCACTCTCAATTGACGACCAAGAATGCCTTCGCAGATTGCGACAGTCAATTCCCTGTCAAAGAGAAAATTTGTATCCATGAATATGAAATTTTGCACACGATACCTTCCTGCAAGATATTCTATCTCTTCAAGGATAGCTTCTGCAGATCTGGACCGGACTCTGTTGCCGCTGATCTTGTGCACACTGCAAAAAGCACAACTCCCGGGGCAGCCTCGTGACGCTGTTAAAGGAGCGCTTTTTTGCCGCTGCCAGCGACCAAGCTTATGGTCTGTTCTATTGCTATAAAGCTTCTCCCAGGCGGGTTGTCCAAGCTCATCAAGGTTCTTCGTCCAAACGGGGCTGTTGAACTTAACCTGTTGTTTTTCCATCCATACCAGGCCTGGGATATCGTTTAGACTTACCGATCTCCCTTGAAGATGCATCAACAACGTTGGTAGAGTCGCTTCAGCTTCTCCCCGTAGCGCATAGGAGGTCATTGGGAAGTCAATAAATATCTCTTTGGGTTCCGTTGCCGACACATGAGGCCCACCAAGGATGATAGGAGTTTGTGGGAGGGTTTGGCTGATGAGGGCCATCGTCGCCCGCACGGCATTGAAATTGTGAGTAAAAACCTTAATTCCGACCACGTCTGGTTCAAGCTCTCTCAGCATCCCACTAAATTCCGCAGGAGTTAATCGACTGTTCCAACCGTGAATGAATACTTCATGGCCGTTAGCTTCCAAATGGCGAGCCAGATAGCCCAATCCCAAGTCAGGATATCGAGGAGGGTCTTGAATCAGGCGAGGAAGAGGGACCGTCAGTAGTGCCTTCACAGATTAACCTCAGATTGCTTTTATCGGTTGCCGGCTGTTGCCAGGCGGCATCTCCAGCGCAGGAGATTGCAAAAGGCATTCAAAAGAAGTCAGATTTAAATCGATTGCCCGGTATCTTATCGCCTAGCGATCGAAAACAGAAATCATGAAGCCGTCGCACTCTGCCTGCAGCCGACGCGATGAAGGTTTGAATAGTCGAGAAAAAACTGGTTCTTCCGTCCTTCAGTATAAAGTCTTGCTAAATATAGGTAAGGAACATATTGGCACGGATACTTGTAGAAGTAATCCTCAGTGCGCTGAATGTAAGAACTCAAACCAGTCGCTATGAATTCGCCCGGTGACTGACCTTCAACCGCATCAGGCGGATCGATGATCACTTTGTATTTATAGCCATAATCGGCTCGAATGACAAACACCGGCAGGATCGGTGTGCCCGTACGATGGGCGACGAGCCACGGTACCTGAGAGAAGGTCGCCAATCGTTGCAGGAAGGGTGCCGTTATCCAGCCTGTTCCATAGCGACCATCACCGGCAATGGCAACTATTTGGTTCGCCTTCAGACAGCGAAACACTCGCAACAGACCGCGGGTGGCATCGATATGGGTGGCCGGCAAGCTCTCTTCGTAAGTCCTCTGCAATCGAATAATATCGATAAAAAGCCTGTTGAGACGACGCCCCGCGTATTCATCGTTTTCCGGCCTGGCCGGGCGGCTTAGCTGATAGATATGGTATCCCCGGAAACCCAAGGCGGGCATAATCATTTGATTTGCCCCAAGATGCGACAGTAACATGACAGCACCTTGCCCTTTCCGTAGAACTTGATCCAGGTACTCTTGTCCTTCTATTTGGAAGAGTTTGCAGGCATCGGATGCGCCCAGGCGGGGGTAGGCGAAAAGTTCGAACTGTGCCTTAAAGTATTGCTGCGCCCCCAATCGACTCACACGATCAAGCCAGTGTGCGGATTGACTTTCGCCAAAAATCGCTTTAAGTTCCAAAAAAGTAATGTGCCGCCAGGCGGAAGAGAGATGGTAAAAGAGGTTCCCGACAAAACCGGCTGTGGCCAGCCGCATCCAGTGAGGCATAGACTGAACAACTCGCCGCCAGGGAAACCAGTATATCCAACGAAGGCTCTCTTTCCCGATCTCCACCAGGTCTCTCATGGCTTGGTGTCTCACAACATCAGTTCCGGTCATCAGGTGGCTTCTGGGATGTCGGTTGATCCTCAAATCGTTTTTTGAAGTATTGACGGATTGCATGCGCGAGCTCGGCTCAAAGTCTGGTGCCAAGAAACAGGTGCTTGGCAAATATCCGCACAGCCTTTAATGTCCGCAGAGCCTCTGCGGGGTAGCGAAGGCTTTGCCAAAGCTTGTAGCTGAGATAGCTTGGCCGTAAATAAAACCTCCGGCGGCAGCCATCGCAAAATTCAACCATTTCTTTGGCCTTTAGCCCCGGAAGGTTGACCACGCAATTGTGCAAGCCATTTTCATTCAGCCAATTGTCAAAGTTATCAGTTATCAAGTAGCCTTTTTTACTATACATTTCGTAAAGTTCTGTGCCTGGATAAATCATTACCGGGAAAAATTGGGCCACATCTGGATTCAATGACTTGGCCAGGGCAAGTGTCTCTCGCATTGTCTGTTTGGTTTCATTCGGCGTACCAACCATGAAGGTACCATTGACCAGCAAACCAGCCTTCTTGGTGTCGCTCATGAATTTTGTGTAATGCTGAACCGAGGAATTCTTGCGCATCCCATTGAGAACCGCTTGACTCCCGGTTTCAAAACCTACCAGGAGTGAGCGGCAGCCTGCCTTGCTCATAATGATCATGGTTTCCAGGTCTAAGTCGGGACGAGCATTGCATGACCATCTCACCTTCAAACCACGTCGAAGAATTTCTTCTGCGAATCGAATTGTACGACTCTTACTCACGTTAAATGTGTCATCTTCAAACATGATTTCACCCAGCGGTGAAAACTCCCTTATTATAAATTCCATTTCATCTACAGCATCTGTCACTGACCGGGTTCGATACTTTCGACCCGTTATGGTCTGAGGGTAAACACAAAAGTTGCACTTGTTCGGACATCCCCTTGAAGTGACAAACACCACGACAGGGTAGCGATTTCCGGAATAGAAATAATTGCGGTAGTTGAGATGTTTCCTGTATGTTCGACTCACCCATGGGATTGAGTCCAGGTTCTCCATCACTTTACGCACTGGCGTCAGTACCATGTCGTCATCAGAGGATCGATAAACCAACCCCGCTACGCCCACCAGCGGCTGCCCGGCTTCTAAGCTTTCGGCAAGCTCGGCCAGGGTCTGTTCATATTCCCCAACCACAACCGCATCTATTTGTCTGTTAAGATTGAGGGCTTCGTGGGGCATGGCGCTCACATGCACACCAACCAGTGCAACGAAAGAATCTGGCAACAAGGTTTTCAGTTGACCCGCTATTCTTGAGTCATTGCGAATGCTGGGTGTGCTCGTAGACAGCACGAGAAGCTCCGGTCCGAAAGATCTGACCTCTTGGATAACTTGGCTCAGACTCAATCCGCAGGCGGGAGCATCCAGCAGTTGAACTCGGTGCCTCCTATTCTCCAGAAATCCAGCCGCATAGGACAGCCACATGGGGTAGTAGAAAGTCCCGCTCTTGGTGATAGCCGGGCTGCGCTGTTCTCGAGAAATTCTCCCGCTTTCGGGCCGAAATGGTGGATTTATGTATGTATTTTTCATATATGATCTGCTATCCTGGAAGTAACTGATCCTCTAGTTCTGCAGGTTCATCTAAGGATCGGGATGGGGTAACGCTTCATAATGGTC
>JAVEVM010000547.1:0-3755 GCA_034005055.1 Desulforhabdus sp.
CCAGTAGTCGTATTCTGTTTTTATTGCCATGATGCTATCTCCTTGTCTCTCAACACTGTATCCGGCTCATCTTGGTCTAAGGCCGCTCTCCCTCCCTGAAGGGATTACCGTGAATATCAACCAAACGCCCCCCTTGCCCCCCTCAAGGGATGAAGCCATCCATCAGCCGGTCAATAACTTCTTTCGTCATGGACTAGAATCTCAAATTGCCGAAAGCGGGCTCTCCGATGGGCTTAAGTAGACTGACCTCGAAGGCCATAGCCAGCCAATCGCGAATCTCTCGAAATTTCAGCACCCTGTCACTTAACAGGCGCGCACCGCAATAGAAAGGATGCGCCTCTCCGTCATATTTATCCACCATCTGATGGCGAAAAGCCTGTTTTTCGCCTTCACTCATCGGGCTTCCGGCCGATGCGCGCTTGCGCTCCTCGATGGAAAGCAGCACTTCAGCCGCCGAGCGCCCGCTCATGACTGAAGTTCTCGACCGCATGGTGTGGAACAAAAAGTGAGGACGATAAGCGCGGCCGCACATCCCGTAGTTGGCCGCGCCGTTGTCCGGCCCCACTACCAGCTGGATGCGGGGCACCTGAGCGCAGGAGACCGAACGGACCATGTCCGCGCCGTATTTGCCGATTCCCATGTGCTCTGATTCGGACCCGACCATGTATCCGGGAGAGCTTTGCACAAAGAGCAGCGGAACTTTTTCCTGGGAGCAGCGGACAATCCATTCGGTCGCTTTGCGGGCGGCTTCAGCAAAGATGATTCCCAGCGCGTTGGAAGCGATAACACCGACGGGGATGCCTTTCAGTCGGATTTTCCCGGTTACGATGTTGTCGCCGCGTCCCGGCGAGTAGTTTTTCTTGTACTCGATAAAATAGCTGTCGTCGGCGATGGCTTCCAGGAAACCGCGGCTGTTGATGCCCTGATGGATTTTCTCCGGAAACATTTCATAGATGGACTCAACCGGCACTGTCGTCGGTGTTTCCGCGTAGCGATGAATCTGCAATTCCTTGGGGCGCTCTAGAGAAAGAATTTCCCGTACCCTTACAATGGCCTCATCCTGGCTTTTGCAAAGATGATCGGCTCCGCCCGAAATTTGAGTGTGCACCCGGGCGCCGCCCAAGTCTTCGGCGGAAATGACTTCGCCGGTGGCCGCCTTCACCAGGGGGGGCCCTCCCAAAAAGGAGTAGGACATTTTGTCGATCATGATGGATTGGCAAGCCATAAAGACAATGTATGCGCCACCGGCGGTGTTTCCTCCAGTGCTCAAGGTGATCTGCTTCAACCCCTTGGCCGACATGCGAGCCATATTGTAAAACATTGAGCCGAAATGCTGATCATCGGGGAAAACGTCGGCCTGCATGGGCAAGTATGCGCCACCCGAATCGGCGATATAGACGCAGTTGAGACCGCAGAGCTCGGCAATCGCCTGAGCGCGCATGTGTTTCTTGAGCGTGATCGGAAAATAGGTTCCCGCTTTCACCCGGCTGTCGTTGGCCACAATCATGGTCCAGTTGCCGTAAATTTTGCCCAAGCCAGTAACCAGCCCGCCACAGGGTACATCATCCACTTCCGGATAATACATGCCGAAGCCGGCTAAACGGCTCAGCTCGAAAAATTCAGTGCCGGGATCGATGAGCTTCGCTATGAGATCCCTTACCGGTTGCTTGCCCTGTTTGGCGAGACGCTCGACCGCCTTCTCTCCACCGGGCCAGGTGGCATCATAGACACGCTGGTCCAACTTGAGCTCTTCATTTTCCCAAAATGCTCGGTTTTCCATTCTTGAATCAGTCATTTCGCATTATCCTCAGCAGGCGTCTTTGCGTTATTTACCTTTGTAAACCGGTTTCCGCTTTTCACGGAAAGCGGCTAATCCCTCCAGCCGATCTTCCGTGGGGATAGTGACCCAATACGCATTTGATTCGATGGCCAGACCCGAATGAAGATCGGTCTCCAATCCGTAATTGATGGCATATTTCGCTTGTTGAATGGCAATGGGGCCGGTTTCGCAAATCATAGCGGCCATCTTTTTACATTCTTCCAATAAAGACTCAGGTGCACAAATTTGATTGACCATCCCTATTTCGAGAGCTTCCCGAGCATCCACTCGACGCCCGGTAAATATCAGCTCTTTGGCCTTGCCTCTGCCCACCAGCCGCGGCAGTCGCTGCGTGCCGCCCGCCCCTGGAATAATGGCCAGGCGCGTTTCGGTAAGCCCCATGCTGGCAGTAGTCGAAGCGATGCGAAGATCGCAGGCGAGAGCCAGTTCCGTTCCACCTCCCAGGGCAATGCCATTGACAGCGCCGATGACCGGTTTGTTGAGGAATTCAATAAAGGTAAAAAGGTTGCGGATCGTGAAAATGAATTCTCTAACCTGCTGCTCGCTGTATGTGGCCCTCTCCTTCAAATCGGCGCCGGCACAAAAAGCCTTTTCACCCGCGCCGGTGATAATAACCACGCGAACTTCGGGATCGAATTGAATGGCTTCCACCCGTTCCTTAAGTGTCCGAAGCATGCCAAAGTTGAATGAGTTCATCACTTCGGGCCGATTGAGCGTAAGCACAACAACCTGATCTCGCCTTTCCTCCAGAACCAGCTCTTGATCCATATATTCCCCCCTATTTGGCAGTGAGCAGTGAGCTGCCAGCCGTGCAATCACTCACTCTTCACTGCTCACTGCTCACTGCTCACTGACTACCTTTGAGCTTTGCGGGCAAATTCTTCCCGGGTCAGCTCGCGGGCAATGATCATGCGCCGAATTTCACTGGTGCCCGCACCGATTTCATAAAGCTTGGCGTCGCGCCACAATTTCTGTACAGGAAATTCCAAGCAGTAGCCGTAACCGCCATGAATCTGAATCGCTTGATCGCACACCCAGGTGGCAGTCTCTGCCGCGAATAAAATGGCTGCCGCCGCCAGCTTCGTCAGCTCCGTGCCTTTGCCTCCGCGCGAGGAGCTCTGTGCCAGTTCAGCCGCTCGATAGACCATGAGACGCGCGGCCTCGGTGCGCGCATACATATCGGCAAGTTTTTGCTGAATCATCTGGAACTTGGCAATGGGCTGCCCAAACTGCTCGCGCTCCACCGCATAGCGGATCGATTCCTCCAATGCCTGCTGAGCCATTCCGACGGAGCCGCCGGCCAAAACGATGCGCTCGATATCAAGACCGCTTGTCATCACATGCACACCCATGTTTTCCTGGCCGACCAGATTTTCCCCAGGCACTTCGCAGTCTTCGAACACCAGCTCGCCGGTGGGGGAGCCGCGCATACCGCATTTTTTCAGCTTCCGAGAGACCGAGAAGCCCGGAAAATCTTTTTCCACGATGAAAGCGCTGATACCCTTTGCCCCCTTGTCGGGATCGGTCTTGGCGTATACCAGGAGAGTGTCGGCAATGGGTCCGTTGGTGATGAATATCTTGGTGCCGTTCAGGATATACTTGTCGCCTTTTTTGACTGCTCTGGTGCGAAGACTCATGGCGTCCGAGCCGGCATTGGGCTCGGTAAGACCAAGGGCGCCAATCTTTTCTCCGGTCATCATGGGAGGCAGATATTTTTCTTTGAGAGCCTCATTGGCATTTTTGTGAATGTTGTTGGCGCAAAGGTTGGAATGAGCGCCGTAAGTCATGTCCAAACCCGGGCAGATTCGGCTCATCTCCTCAATTGCCAGGGTCTGCATCAGGACATCACCGCTTAGCCCGCCATATTTTTCATCTATGGTGATCCCGAGAATTCCAATTTCCGCACACTTCTTGA
>JAVEVM010000548.1:0-3754 GCA_034005055.1 Desulforhabdus sp.
CACGACTGCTTTGGCAATGCCTGAAACTATATCTCTCACAGGGATACCATCAGCAGCCAGTTCATCGTATCCGTGGCTCGATATCATTACTTGCTTTCGGCCGACCAGTTCAAAGACCTTCTCAAGCGTCTCACTCACAAGATAATGATCATCCTTTCAATCACCGGTCAATAAATCTTCCACCTATTCTGAACAACGTGGTGGCTTCCGCCCCATACCCTGACCCACGAGGAGAAATCGGGCTAAGTTGCTCAGGTTACTTAGAGCAGCAAAATCGAGCCAAAGCAAAGAGACGCGTTGCTCATCATGCAAGCCCATGCGCAATTGCGTAGGATTTATTCTTTTTGCAATTCTCTTTGACCCGCTCGGGCCAGTGATCCATGGCCTGGTACGACCAGTCGTAGTCGCCTCGCTCCAAGGCTTGCCAGGCTTTCTTGGGTTCTGCCCGCCAGGATGGAATCAGCTCCCGGAGAGGCGCCATATTCAGCAATACACCATCGTCAATGTGAGGCCGGTAGCCGCGCTCCTGAATAATTTTCGTGAGCAGTTTATGAAATTCCCGTACGTCATCCAAAACGTCTTCGAATTCCGCCATCTGTTTTTCCAAACCTCGCCTTGCGCGCCCCTCGGCACCATCGCGCTTTACCTTCAGCTCGTTGATCTGTCCCTGCAGATGATTGATTTTGGGTTCAACGTATTCGGTCTGGATGCGAAAAAGCGAGTCGTTGTTGAGTCGCTCGTGAAACACCCACACGCCATAATTTTTCTTAGGGGATTGCAGGAACCAGTAGAAGGTGTAGGTTCTATTCCTTTTGCATTTCGTTTTGATCCGCGTAGGTCACCGAGTCATGGTGTGGTATGAGCGATGTCCGGACTGTCAACATAATTTTCGGCTTTTGCCTCACAACGCATATTGATCCCCGTTACGGCGCAGCCATTCTTCATGGAGCTCATATTCCGGCACCGCTCGCCGCAGGCGTTCATAAAATGCCGGGCTGTGATTATGCTCATGCAGGTGCACCAATTCATGCAGGATCAGGTAATCGATCCGCTCCGGCGGCAACAGGATCAAACGCCAGTGAAAAAAAAGCTTTCCTTTATGAGTGCATGACCCCCAGCGGAAACTCAAATCGCGTATTTCGATGGACTTCAGCTCAACTCCAACCCGTGGCTGCAGCAATTGAACACGTTGAGGAATCCATTCCTCGGCCCGCCTTGTGTACCAGTTTATGAAAATCACACGACCTTTGGGAGCAAATTCTCGCGGCATGAGGAAGTGCCCGTTCTGGAACCTCAGACGCCGGCCGTTCATGGCTAGCATGGGTCCATCCAGAAGTTTGAGCCGGTATTTGCGTCCCCGATAGTAAAACCCTTCCCCCGACACGAATTCCTTCTCGGGCAGTTGATGAAGCTCTTCACCTTTGCGGCCGAGCTGCTGATAAATCCACAGCAGCTTTTCCCGAGCAAGGGCTTCTAAACTGCTCAGGGCAGCGCTTTTCGGCGCATGGAGAAATATTTTTCCGTCCCGTTCCACGGTCAGCTCCACCGTTTTTCGGCGAACGCTACGCTTTACTAGAATGGTGAGGTCCTTAATCGCGATGCTTTCCATTGCCCCAAACCAACATTCGATGCAGGTTTCTAGCCTGTTCGACGACTCGCGTTGCCAGCTCTTCCAGTTTATCCCTGGCAACATTGCCGCTTCGAAGCAATTTCCGATAGACCGACTTTTCAAGTGACCTGCGGCTTTGTTCATCTCGCCAGAAGTCGACCAGGCGAATTTTCTCCCGAATCTCGTCAACCGTAGAGACCGTTAAGTCAACGACCTCTTTGAAGGCCGGGTCATCGCTTTTCAGCTCCGCCCCTTGCTCCTTTTCAATCGCCTCCTTGAGTGTACCAAAAAAAGGGGCATGCAGACGGGGATCAAGGCCGTGAACGGTCTGTTTCCCTTCACGGGCAAGCTCTTCCTCGATGAATTCCCGCAGCGCCTTTTCCAGTGCTTCCCAATTGTCTTTGAGCTGCCTGATGATTTCTTCCAGCCGTTCGCTCAGTTTGCGGAAGTGGGCAGGATCTTCATCGCAGCGCAGCCGAATCTGGTGCCGCAGGGCGTGCTTCATCTCGGACGCTCGCGCGCGGGCGCTTCGCTTCTTTTTGACCTGATTCATGAACCCGATATCGGTGGCTCCTCCTCGAACACGTCGGAGCAGCGCTTGAGAAACAGCATGCCGAAGATGAAATCTTTGTACTGGGAGGCGTCCATCTTACCGCGCAGAATGTCTGCAGCGGCATAAAGATGACGCTTGAGCTTTGGTAGGGTTAAGCGAGCCATCTAAAACACTTCCTTACCCAATCTTTTTAAGAAAAGTCGAATGTCTTCGAGTTGACATAATACGAAAACTTTGTTTTATCAATGACCTATTAATATTCCTTGAAAGAGAGGCTCTGCGACACTACTCGAATAAATCACCAGCCCCCTTAGCGGCCATGCATGAAGCGGGCTTCCGGGGAGGAAAGAACCTCTGAGTTGGGCAGCAGGCCGGCGGTCGCGGCCGCCCGGTGCAGGATTTCCAGCGTCTTTGCGGCCGAAGCGAGCAGCTCCAGAGAGGTGTCTTCGCTCGACAGATCTTCGTCGTCATTTCCCCAAAGCGTTTCGACGATCAATTCGATCGTGCTCTTTTCTTCTGGATAAACCTCCAGCCGAGCTTCGGCATGGACCGGGATGTGGGCCAGTTCTTTAGCAATTCTGGCGGCTTCAGGGAACCCGCCCAATTCGTCCACCAGCCCCAGCGATTTTGCCATCGCGCCGGTCCAGACCCGGCCTTTGGCCGCTTCCTGCACCTGGTCAAGCGGCAGATCCCTGGATTTGGACACTTTGGTGGTGAAATCTTCATATACGCGATCCAGCCATTTTTGCAGGATCTCCCATTCGGCGGGCGTGTACTCCCGGGTGGAGCTCCACATGGTGGCATGATCGCTGGTGTGCACTTCGTCCCAAGTGACTCCCAGTTTGGTCCAGAAATCCCTGGTAACGGCTTTGCCGGCAAAAACTCCGATAGAGCCGGTCAGGGTGGAGGGCTGGGCCACGATCTTATCTGCTCCGATGGAAACAAAATAGCCCCCCGATGCCGCAACGTCTCCCATCGAAACGACTACCGGTTTGCCCGCTTCCCTGGTGAGAAGCACCTGTCGCCAAATGGTGTCGGATGCTACGTACGATCCTCCGGGGCTGTTCACACGAAAGATGATCGCTTTGACTTTGTCGTCTTTGGCGGCCGCCCTGAATGCCTGGGTCACGGTGTCGGAGCCCATCGACATGGTACCGAAAAGACGGGAAGATTCGCTTTTGCCGAGATGAACGGCTCCCACCCCGTAAATGACCGCAATAACCGGCTCCTCAGGCTCATCTTGCGCAACTTGCCGCCAATATTTTTCAATTGATATGAACTGAGCCGCGCGATCCGTTTCGTTCCGAATGGAATCATACACCTCGTCTCTGTAGAGCAACCGGTCGACCAGTTTTGCCCTCTCCGCCTGACTGCTCGAAAACGGCCCCTGGTTGAAGAGCATCCGCACGCTGTCGGCGGAAAGGCCGCGCGACGTTGCTATGCCATTTACCATCTGTTCGAAATTGGATTGCATAACGGCTTGCAGGGAGACTTCGTGCGGTTCTGTGTGGCGGGTTTCAGTGAATGTATTGACCGCGGTCTTATACTCGCCCCGACGGCCTAATTCGGGATAGACACCCAGCTTTGTCAGC
>JAVEVM010000549.1:0-3753 GCA_034005055.1 Desulforhabdus sp.
TGCATTCGGGCGCTTCTTCCCACTAAGTTCTGGAACGCCTCATGACACTGGTCATGGCGCTGCAGCTTGAGGTTTTCCCGCAGCAGCCGACTTCTTTCCAGTGCCTTTCCCAGGCTCCACACCAATGCTTCGTGATCGAACGGTTTGGTGATGAAATCGTAGGCTCCCATTTTAATCGCCTGCACCGCCAGTTCGATGCAGCCATGGGCGGTCATCATGATGACCGTAAGCCAGGAGTGCTTGCTGCGAATCCGTTGCAGGACTTCAAGCCCATCCATCCCGGGCATTTTCATGTCGAGCAGGACAAGATCCAGCGGTTCGGAATCGACCAGCTTGAGGCCCTCTTCACCGCTTAAAGCCGTCTTCACCCTGCAGCCCATCTCCGGTTCGAGGCTTCTTTTAAGGAGCTGCAGCATGTCCTGTTCGTCATCTATAATTAACAGCGTCTCGTCTGCCATTGTCACTTTCTTCTTCGGCTTCTACGGAGCTTACCGGCAGGATCAGGGTAAAAGTCGAGCCCTTGCCTGGCTCGCTTTCGACCAGAATCTCGCCCCCGTGGTCCTTAACGATCCCATAACTGACGGAAAGTCCCAGGCCGGTGCCCTCTCCGGTGGGCTTGGTGGTGAAAAAAGGGTCAAAAATGCGGGATAGATGAGCCGCGGGGATCCCAGCGCCGGTATCGGCGATCTGAACAATCACCCGAGAGCTGGACCGATCATACTGAGTGTGAATGCGAATAGCTCCCTTCTTGCCTATGGCCTGCTTAGCATTCATGATGAGATTCATGAATACCTGCTTCATCTTTTCTTCATCCAGGATCATCCTGGGGACGCTTGCATCGAACTGCGTTTCGATCGTTGTTCCGTCCAATTCAAAGTGATGTCGCACTACACTGAGCACCTCATCGATCGCCCCATGCAAGTGGCCGAATTCCTGTACAGTTTGAGTGCTGCGGGCAAAACTGAGCAAATCGCCGACGATGGTTTTGCAGTTGCGGGTGTGCTTCTCAATGATTTTGAGATCGTCATGCTGTTGAGAGCCTTCTTTTTCGCTGCGCAGCAGCAACTGCGTGTAGCCCAGGATCATGCTTAAAGGATTATTGATTTCATGCGCGATGCCCGCTGCCAGCTGACCGATGGAAGCCAGCTTGTCGGCTTGCAGCAGCTGTCTTTCCATGGCTTTCCGGGAGCTTATGTCTTTAATGAGAAATTGAACGGAACCGGTCTTCCCGTCTTTTCCCATTTCGGCGGTGCCGCTCAGGAGAGCGCTAAAATGGGTGCCGTTGCGGCGTTTCAAAGTAACTTCGGTATCCGATATGTATCCCTGGGCTCGGAGTGCCTCCTCCACGCAAGTCCAGGCGCGCGGCTTGAGGAAGAAATCGGACAGGCGAATGCCTCCTGCTCCGTCTTCGCTCAAGCCGGAGAGACCCAGCAAATCGAAGCCGGCTGGGTTCAAATCGATTATTTCCGCATCGCCGTTTACCAGCATGATCACATCGCGCGATACTTCGAAGATTCTTCGATACTTTCTTTCAGAAAGAGCAAGCTCCTGGGTCCTGGCAGCGACCAGATCTTCCAAGTTCCGGTTCAAATAGATCAGTTCCCCGTGCGCACTCTGAAGAGCTCTCTGGTCCTTCAGAATCTGCTGATAGATCTTCCAGGTTCTTTCAAAAAAAAGCGTGATGGAAGCCACCACCACAAACATCAGGGTATTGATTGCACCGCTGTAAGGCCGCAGGAAATTCCAAATGTCATTGTGACCGGCAGTGAGCAGGATGCGCTTTGCAATATGGCCGACCGAGCGGGATACGGCAAAGCCTGCCAGGGCATAGCACAGCCACAGCAAGTAGGTCCAAATCACATTGTTTGGATCGTGGTTTTTCAGCTTTTTGGCCAGCTGTACGCAGAGAAAGGACAATAGAATCATTAGGCTGGAGCCCAGCAGATCTACAATCCAGATGGGGGAAAGAGGCAGCGTCATGAGCTTTTGTCCACGGGCTTGATTGATTGCGCTTGCTTGAAGAGTTGACGCAGGCCGGCGTAAAGCAACAAGATGGCGGGCACGCACAAAAGATGGTCCAGCTTGGCAATGTAATAGAGAAAACCGAGCCAATCGGCTTGCTGGTCAAATACAACGCGGGCATGCCAGGTTCCGGCATTGATCGTTCTGTAAATGTCATTCCGCTCATCCAGGTAGTGCACAACGATGGCATCGATATTCCATAGAATAAAGAAAAAAGCCGAATATTGCACCAGGCGCCAGCCGGTCTCCTTGACCAGCTTCCATTCGCGCAGCCAGAAAATGAGGATGCCCATCGAGAAAAGAAAGAAAAGATGTGCAATCTGATGGGCCCAGAGGCCTTCCGGTTCTGCGTGAACCTGAGTCGCACCGGCTTGATGCACGAATCCGAACAGCACAAGCAGGCTGCAGCAAGCGGTTATGTTGAAAGCGACCTTTTTCATCGGTTTTTGACCAGTCGGAGTGCAATCTCCAGTTACCATATCTGATTGGACCGTATCTAACGTATTCAATCTTCAACAGATCCTTACACACCTTTATATACTTTCCCAACTATGGTATCAACAAGCCGATGGATCAAAGACTAAGGAATTTGCCCATGATTTCGTGATGCAGAGTTATGCTGCCCAAGCGTTCGTGCCAAGCAGATACTTGCGCGGCATATGCTCTGCAGTTAATCGTGCCGGTTTTGCAGCCTTAAAGAGACGGCCTGTGGGATGTTTGAACTTTCCAACGGCCTCCCATGAAGCACAAAAAGACGACGCAAGGAGATTCAAGCCGATGAGCTCAGTCATAAACCGTGCCAGTATCGCTTTCGCTGCAGGGTGCATTGGCGCCGTGGTTAACTCGTGGCTGGTATGGTATATGGGCAGAAAAGGCATTCCGCAAAAGTTCGGAGTGGCCATTGCACCGGCCTGGAGTGCTGCATTTCTCTACTCACGGGTAACCTGGGGAGGCATATGGGGCCTGCTTTTTACATTACCCATTTGGCAGAGTGGCTTCTGGACCGGCGTGTTCAGCAGAGGCATCTTGTTCAGCATTTTTCCGACTCTCTTTCAACTCTTATATGTCTTCCCGACTTTGGGTGGCAAAGGCATGATGGGGCTTGCGCTGGGCAAGCTGACTCCTGTTTTTGTCTTCTTATACAATGCCGTATGGGGCTTGTGCGCGGCTTTCTGGCTGTATCTTGGCAAGGGTAAGTTTTGATGGAATATTGTAGGTGCTACAGGCAATAAGGGTTCTTACCGAATCGAAAATCCCACAGAGGACAATCCCGACAGTCGCATCGCGCCACATTGCCGGCCGCACCGGAAGCACAGTCAAGGCATTTGAACCGGATAGCTTTCAATAATGTATGCGAGCTGTGAGCTTGCTGTCCCATCCGGTATGAAAACAAGGGACATCTTTCGCTCGAGCAGCAAAGGAGCTCTTTGATCTGGTCGGCCGAACACCATAAGCATCTTTCTCTTATGGCTCGAAGCGGCGACCAATTGATTTGCCGATGACAGAGATCGCGCATAACGCATTTTTCCGACATTGAGCTCAGTATGAAACAGCCAGGAGTTAGGGGCTGCGAAGCAGCAAAAGGGGAAAATCACCGCTTCGGAGCTCCTCGGATAGACACGAGGTAATCGATGGACATTGAAGATATTTACGCTCTTCTGCCCGACTTCCAGTGCATCCCGGGTTGCACCGAGTGCTGCCGCAACTTCGGTGTGCCCAGCAGAACACCCG
>JAVEVM010000550.1:0-3745 GCA_034005055.1 Desulforhabdus sp.
TATAATTTTTATAATAAAAGGATTGCTCCGGTTTAATGCTTGTGATGGTTGTGCAGAAAGGTGATGGTAGTTGATGCAACAAAATAACGAAGCTCAACCTGGTAGAATCGTCTCTGATCGCAGGAACAAATTGCTGCGCGGAATGCTTATCATAGTTATTGTGCTCTGTTTTTCTTCATGTTCCACATTCGGTGACAAACAAAAGAGCTTGAAGGATTTGAAAACCGCTGTGGAAGGGTTCAACACCGCGTTGCGATGGGGAGATTATAAAACGGCCTCTGTCTTTGTTGCTCCAAGTCTGCAGGAGCAATTCTGGCAGCAAGCCGATATAATGGAAAATAGAATAAGGGTGACGGACTACGACATAAGAAATGTTTCCATGCCAGCAACCGGCGAATCTTTCCCGGTCATAATACGATTTCACTATTACATCACTAACGACCCTCACCTGCAGACCCGAACAGTCCGCCAACAATGGCTTTACTCCGAAGGAAGCGAGAGTTGGACGACAACTCAATCCGGTCTGGATGCTCTCCTTGACCGGTAGCCGTTTGGAAAAACGGAAACTGCCGCACAAGAACTTTTTCTTGCCTCGATTAATTCAAGCAGACTGTGACGCGATTTTCCTGTTTGCCCTCGGCACTTTGAAGAAATCGCGCTGGTGGTTAAAACGGAAGATCTTATTTTACCGGATCTTCTGAGGATTGTTACTTTTCGATAAGAAGGGAATCTGTTATAGAATTCGCCACACGAACTAAATAAATGTGACTTTGTATTTGTTATCTAATTGTTTAGGGCATAGAATTAATTTAGCGGTAACGGCATCCACGATGAAGTTGATAAGTCTTTACAGTCAAATACCAAAAAACGCAAGGAGGCTCCGGATTGAGTCCGTTTTATAAGAACTTAGCCCTCTGGTTGGTCATAAGCTTGATGGTGATCCTGCTCTTCAATATGTTTCACCAGCCCCAACAGGCCAGCCACGAGATCAACTATAGCCAGTTTATGACATCCGTCGAGAAACGTGAAGTAACCCAGGTGACTATCCAGGGCAACAACATAACCGGGGTCTATGTCGATGGAAAACCTTTTCGCACCTTTGCACCGCGAGACTCGGATCTGATTCGCACTCTGCGCGAGCACGGCGTTGACATCCAGGTAAAACCGGAAGAAGAATCCCCCTGGTACATGACCATATTGATCAGCTGGTTTCCCATGCTGCTGCTGGTCGGTGTGTGGATCTTCTTCATGCGGCAGATGCAGATGGGCGGCGGCAAGGCGATGAGCTTTGGCAAGAGCCGCGCTCGTTTGCTGAGTGAGAGCTCGAAGAAGGTCACTTTCGAAGATGTGGCAGGCATCGATGAGGCCAAAGAAGAGCTCCAGGAAATAGTAGAGTTCTTAAAGGACCCCAAAAAGTTCACCCGGCTCGGCGGCCGGATACCCAAAGGGGTGCTTTTGGTGGGGGCTCCCGGGACCGGCAAGACTTTGCTGGCGCGAGCGATCGCCGGGGAAGCCGGTGTCCCTTTCTTTTCCATAAGCGGCTCCGATTTTGTAGAGATGTTTGTAGGTGTAGGCGCTTCGCGGGTTCGCGATCTTTTCCTGCAGGGTAAGAAGAACGCTCCCTGCATCATCTTCATCGACGAAATTGACGCCGTAGGGCGCCATCGAGGAGCTGGATTGGGAGGTGGCCACGACGAACGCGAGCAGACTCTAAACCAATTGTTGGTGGAAATGGACGGGTTTGAATCCAACGAGGGTGTCATACTCATAGCTGCGACCAACCGCCCTGACGTCCTGGATCCGGCTCTGTTACGCCCGGGCCGATTCGACCGTCAGGTGGTGGTGCCGGTACCTGATATCCGCGGCCGCGAGGGCATACTTGCGGTGCATATGCGAAAAAAGCCTCTTGCTCCGGACGTTGACAACAAAACTTTGGCTAAGGGCACACCGGGGTTTTCCGGCGCGGATCTGGAAAATCTTGTCAATGAGGCCGCTCTGCTGGCAGCTCGAAAAAATAAAGAATTGATCAACATGGCCGACTTCGAAGAGGCCAAAGACAAAGTAATGATGGGCCTCGAGCGCAAGAGCATGTTCATCAGTGAGGAACAGAAGCGCACCACCGCTTACCACGAGGCCGGCCACGCACTGGTTGCCAGGCTTCTGCCGGGAGCCGACCCATTGCATAAAGTGACCATCATTCCACGAGGTCGCGCACTGGGCCTTACCCAGCAGCTTCCGCAGGACGATCGCCACACCTACTCCAGGGATTATCTTGTGGACAGCATAGCTATTCTGATGGGAGGCCGGGTTGCCGAGGAGCTCGTTTTCAACCAGCGCACCACGGGGGCTTCCAATGATATCGAAAGAGCGACTCAGATGGCCCGGCGCATGGTTTGTGAATGGGGCATGAGCGAAAAGATGGGACCCCTGAGCTTCGGCAAGCGGGAGGAACAGATATTCCTGGGCAGAGAAATTGCCCAACATCGCGATTACAGCGAACAGACAGCTATTCGCATTGATGAAGAAGTGCGCCTGATTGTCGAAGAAAACTATCAGCGAGCCAAACAACTGCTGACCAAGCATATGAACATCTTACATCGCATTGCAGGAGCTTTGCTTGAGAAGGAAACGCTGGATATTCGCGCCGTCGACGAAATCATTGCAGAAGTCGATCCGGAGCTGATAAAAACCATTCCGCCCAAGAAAGGGGAAGGCCCCGAATCCGGTCTGGTAATTTCCCATTCGCTGGATGAGGCCGCTGCTGCTGCAGAGGGTCCCGCACAACCGGAGGAGAGCTCCGAGCCGGAGCAAAATGAGCCGTCTGAGGAAAGCGGCTCGAATCAATAGGGAAAGCCATCCTATGAACGTCTTTCCTCGAAAGCCGTACGCACTCGACCTGCAATCCCGGAAACTGGAATTGGGTGAGCGTACATTGGTCATGGGAATTCTGAATGTCACCCCCGACTCTTTTACAGACGGCGGTCAATTCTTAGAATTTGAGCCGGCGCTGGAGCAAGCCAGAAGACTGATTGCAGAGGGCGCCGACATTCTTGACATAGGGGGCGAGTCGACTCGACCTTTCTCCGAGCCGGTCTCCAGGGACCAGGAGCTGGAGCGCGTTATTCCAGTCATTGAGGCAGTCCGTGAATTCAGTGACATCCCGATCTCCATCGACACGACAAAAGCTGATGTAGCCAAGCTCGCTTTGCAGGCGGGAGCGAACATCATCAACGATGTGAGCGCTCTGCGCTTTGACGAGCGAATGGTGAACCTGGCTGCCGCCACGGGTGTTCCGCTGATTCTTATGCACATGCTCGGAACACCTAAAGTCATGCAACAGAATCCCGCCTATTCATCGCTTTTTTCTCAAGTCATCGCTTTTCTTCAAGAGCGCATCGATTTTGCCACCCAACGCGGTGTCGACCGCGAACAAATTGTAGTGGACCCTGGCATCGGATTTGGCAAGACAGTCAGCCACAATCTGCTGTTGATTCGAGACCTGCCCTTTCTTCACTGCCTGAATCGCCCGGTTTTGCTGGGTGCATCGCGAAAGCGGTTCATCGGGACCGTTCTTGATCGTCCGGAGCACGAGCGCGAGATAGGAACAGCTGTAGTAAATAGCTTCGGCATCGCCGCCGGGGCGCACATAATTCGCGTCCACAACGTAGCCATGAACAGGCAAGTCGCGCTGATGGGCGATGCGCTCCGTAATTCACTTTGACTTCCAAATGCTAAGAACAAGTTG
>JAVEVM010000551.1:0-3742 GCA_034005055.1 Desulforhabdus sp.
CGGCAGCGTGGAAAAAACCTGTTTTTTATGGTCCTCACTTGCAAAAAGTCGCTTATGAACATAGAATCTTGAGTACTCATCAGGGCAGCTTCATGGTTCGGAACAATGATGAACTGCTTCGCTCCTGGAGCTTCTGGATAAAACGGTTGCCCGAACTGCAAGAGCATGGGTCAAAAGCTCAATTAGCCCTTGAACAACTTGGAGGCGTCACTGCAAAGCAAGTTGAACTGATAATCTCGACTCTCTCACCAAGAGCGAACACGCAACGTTGATTTTCGTGAACCCGGAAAGGAAGAAGCATGGCAAGGGAATATCGACCGAATGCTAGGGAATCCGCTGTGATTTCAAAACTGGACCACGCTAAGGAATCACAGCGGCTGAACGCCCTCAACCTTCTGCGCCAGAATATAGATGAGCTCAGCAGTCTAGTCGCCATAAAACTGATAGAAGAACGATTGGTGGAGACCACCAGCATGGAGGATCTAGAAAGTCAGCTCCACATGTGCCTGGAAAATCTTCTCAGCGCAGAAGAATTTGAAGTACAGTTGCAGGTGGCAAACATCAGGAGCCTGGTTACGCGGCCCCATTTCGTCAGTCTATATGTCACCGCATTCATCACGGAGAAACTGATCGAGCACAAATCAATCGTTGAAATGTACGGAACCGATGAGGACATATACCGTTGCGTCAACAAACAGGTAACCAGATTCATTCCGTTGTAGATATTTATCAGTAGCCAAGCATGTCTCTGAATTCTTCCTCGGTTAATTCATCTAATATGGGGAAGGATTCTGCCTCCGCTTCTTCGATATGGCGTGCATACTCCTCAATATCGGACGGTTCACTCATCTCTTCAATCCAGAATGCCTGATCCATATCCAGATCATCCAGATATTCCAAAACCTTCTCCTCAGCCTCCTCGATATCGTCCGCCTGAATAAGATATGGTGTCGTATATCGCTTTTCACCTTCGGCATTGAAGCCCAAAGTGACTTCGAACACATATAAGCCTTCTTGAGGATCTAGAATCATCGAACTTGTCACCCCTTTAACCGGATTATATAATTTTTCCTTTAAATACAATATGTTATGCGATTGACTCGACAATAGTATCAAAACTTCGAAAACCGTCAAGCAAATAACGAAGCACTTCCAAAATCCTCCGGCGATGACCTGAACCTCTTCCTCCCGCACGCACCGGATAAGAGGCGAGTGCATGAGGATTACCTTTCAAGTGCGCACGGACATAAACCGCTTGGGTGAGCTTTTCCGCGCTCGCCCCTAACACTTTAAGCATTTCCGTACCGTTGTCAGTACCAAGTCCTGGAAGCGCTATGAAAAGGCTTTCCTTAGGTGGGATGCACCGAGACTGCTCCAAATCTAACTTCAACAGAACACCTATCAGCTGCAGAGCGGGTGCTCAATTTCGGGAACACGAGGCGCCACCTTCAGCTCTTTGGAATTTATCACAACGCACCTGCCTAGCCAGATCTTTGAGAGATACGAGGTCCCGGTAGGAAAAATCGGGCCGACGACAGGCAAAGAAAGAATTGTTGTGGTACAGAGGCTCATCAGCAAGCGGGTAGCTCGACAAAGCGCACGCCTCGGCCCACATGTGGGTACCGGGGATCGGCGAATACTCGGCCAGAAATGGCTGCGCCCCACTATCCCGCACTACCTCAATGGCATCACTTACGTCTTCAGGGGTCTGCCCGGGCAGTCCGCAGAGTAGATAAGCCCCTATTCGCGATCGGCAAAAGCCGGCAGCATCGAGGTTGTCAAGGGCAGCATAAAACATTCTCGTTTCGACTTTTCCACCCCATTTTTCTTGCTGCTCAGCGATTGAGGTCTCGAGGCCAAGACGGAGCGTCGTTAAACCACTTGCGTGAAGCAGTTGACACCACTCCGGGGTAAGGGCTCGGATGTGCAGAGCGTTCGGAGTGTGGAAGCGAAGTGTGAGTCCGTCCTTACAGATTTGTTTCAAGGCTGGTTTCAGCGTAGTTTCTGCGCCAATCAGCAAAGCATCGTCATAAAAAGCAAAATCTTGAACGCCAAGCTCTTCATTCCACCTGCGAATATCCGAACAGATATCCGAACTGCTGCGCCTCTCCCAAACCGGCTGCAGTAATCGCGATGCGCAATAGGGACAGCTGAACGGACATCCACTGCTGGTTAGAAGAGGCGCATAGGTAAGCTTCGGCACAAGATCAAGGGCAGCAGACGGAGTTGTATGAAGAGAGCTCCAGCAGGTCTTGTTTCTCAGCTCAAATCCTGTCGCAGCTGCAATCTTATCCGGAAGCTTTGAGGTCGGATCAACAATAACTTCATCCGCGCCACTGTTGGCCACAGCGTGCGTGCTGCACAAGCGTGCGTATATGCCGCCCAGCCAGACGGGAACGTCCGCAAAGATTTCTCTGATTTTTGCTACGGTCTGTTGCACACCGGGATACCAGTAAGTCATAATGGACGTCACCCAGATCAGGTCGGGTTTAGGGAGAGACCGCAACTGCCTGTCAAAGCTTTCCGGATGAATGCCGTGGCGGTAGTACTTCCTGGGCATCTCGGCATAAACCGCGGGCTTGGGCACCGCCATTTTAGGATATTTGCCCGCTCCATACTTGCGCTCCACGCCCGGCTGAACCTCCGGATGCTGCATGGTCAGCGGATCGAATCGATTGAGGCAATCCACGAAGGCTATGCCGCAGCCTCCTTGCCGCAGCAGTGATGCGAGCAGAAGCAGTCCGAGAGGCTTTGCCCATAGATCATATGCGGCAAAATCGGTGATCCATGGATTGACTAAAAGGATAAAAGGGGCTTTTGCCATAACATTAGTCGGTGTAGAAAGGATCGCTGGGTGTTTTCGCAATCACGTTTTTGGTCCCCGCACCTTATATCCGTTTGCAGGGCCGTGGTCAAACCGAAGAGAGGATTTCCCCTTTTTTTGTGTTAGCTTTTAGGAGAAAAGATCGAAACGTTATCGAGAATAGAGGACAAATCATGCGTGCCGTTGTCCAAAGGGTTGTCGAAGCGTACGTACGAATCGACGACATCGAAGTCGGAAGGATTGGTAAGGGAATTGTGGTTTTTCTCGGAGTAGGCAGGGAAGATCGACCGGAAGATGCCCGCTCTCTGGCTGATAAAATTGTACACCTAAGAATATTCCCGGATCAAAATGACAAAATGAATCGCTCCGTATCAGAGGTTAACGGCGGCGTCCTTGCTGTCTCTCAGTTCACGTTATGGGGGGACTGCCGAAAAGGTCGGAGGCCTTCGTATATTGATGCCGCGCCTCCCGAGCAGGCACGCCCGCTTTATGAGGCTTTCATCGACCAGCTTCACCGTTTCTCTCTCCCGGTAGCAACGGGAGAATTCCAGGCGATGATGCAGGTCCACCTTATAAATGACGGACCGGTCACCTTGCTCCTTGACACTGAAAAAAGATTCTGAGGGAGGTGGAGAAATTGAGTTTAAATGCCGATTCACGCACTGCTCTAAACGATGGAGAGCTTCCACCTTGTGAAATATATGTGGATGCTGAAGGGGAATGGTTTCACAAAGGCAATAAAATTACCCGCTCTGACATAATCGAGCTTTTTTATGAAAATCTAACGCACACATTGGAAGGTGAATTCCTGATTGAATGGAAAGGCCGCCAATGTCGATTGGAGGTTGCCGATACGCCGTTTGTCGTTTCCAGGGCGGATCGAAGCAGCAGCGAGCAAGGCAGGGAGAGATCGGAAGA
>JAVEVM010000552.1:0-3740 GCA_034005055.1 Desulforhabdus sp.
TGGTCGCGCAATGCTTTGACAACCTCTGTCCACGAGGTTGATGCCACGAACAAGTCCTTGCACCCTGCATAGAAAAACGTACATGTGGAAAAGTGACCTTTTCGCAAGATAAGAGCATCTCTCACTTCAATGGATACGTCAGCCTCCGGTAGAAGCCATTGCCCATCAGCGTAGCTCCATTGCGTGGAAACTAGAGGTTCCCTGCCACTTTTCAATACAAATCTATCGAAGTTGTTCAAAGAGTCAGAACTCACACGAATCTATCTTGTGTTCAGCCTTCGCCGAGCTTAAGCGTCTACTGAAGGCGCTAATCAAAGGTTCAGATCAGAAATACATCCACTGCCTGCGCGAGAAGCATCGGAACCGCTAAGTGAGTCCAGACTGTCAGGTGATGTGATTGAAGACGATTTGGTTTCTATGATGTATTTGGGGCGCTGCAAAGCTTGCCGAAATAGTCTGCCCAGATACTCAGCAATTATACCAAGGCAAAGAAGTATGATCCCGGTAGAACAGAATATGGATAATGCGATCGTGGTCCAGCCGGGAAGAACCTGATTTTTGGTAACCTTGTACAAGATGAGTATGAATCCCATGCAGAATGAAATGGTGGACATCGAAATGCCGATACATGATATGAGACGCAGTGGCTTTTCGGAGAAGCCTGTCAGAGCATTGAGGACCTGAGAGATCAACGACCGGATCGGGTATTTTGACTTGCCCCTCTCCCGCACTCCCTGATCGACATGGATGCTTGTCTGTTTGAAACCGACCCAGGCGAACATACCTGCGACAAAAGCGTGTGCCTCATTGAGCCTAATCAGTTCATCGCGTACTTTTTTGCTAAAGGCTCTCAGAACCGCCTGGTTATGAGGACAATGCAAGTCGGTCATGTAGTTTACCAGATGCCAGAAGACCGTCGATAACAACCTCCGTATGAACGGCTCATTGCGCGTCTTGCGAATCGCATAAACAACGTCATAACCGGATTCAAGTTTATTGATGAGCCTGGGTATGTCCTCGGGCTTGTCCTGAAGGTCGCCATCCATCATGATGCAAATGTCGCCCGTGGCATAATCCATTCCGGCAAATAATGCATTATGGTGTCCGAAGTTGCGGGATAATCTCAGTACATTTATGTCAGCGCCCACTCTCTTCTGCAGTTCTTCAAGTCGCTTAAAAGTATCATCAGCGCTTCCGTCATCGACAATCCAGTATTCCGTCGAACCTCCCATGTTTTTCATAACGGGGATGAGGCGAGCAAATAAAGGGAAGACATTCTCTGCTTCGTTATACAGAGCAATAATGACTGAATAGTTCATGACTCCACACCGCCATTTCGATCATGACGCTACCAGGTAAATTTTAACTTCATGCTTTTCTTCCGGATCGGCATCCGTTTCGATGATCAGGTCCAGCGCTTGACGCGAATTCCCTTCCTTAGTCGTGTCTTCGTTGCTCATTTTTGGCGCGATCTCGATACTGAAGCCGGATGTATTGTCATCCGGCAGGGGTTGCCGGGATACATCGAGCAGTGCCTTATCGTAGGACATCCTGGTGATCTTAAATGGTTTATTGAGGTTGCTGATCACCAGAACCTTGCCGGACCTCACCGGCTGACCCGGAGCCAGCCGTCCGATGACGATCGTTTGCGGTCTGACAACAATCTCGCCTTCGATGTGGCCGGTGACCCGGATCAAGATTTCCGGCTTTTCCGCCAAATCCGTGTGAGCCTTGATGAAGCCGCGGTAAGTTCCTTCCTTTACTTGATTCTTGATGACAAGCCGGTATCGCTTGCCATCCTCAACCGCTTCAACCCGATAGGCGATTTTCTCACCCAAATCACTCTCCAGCTCAGTGATATGAAAGGGCTTAGTATTACTCACCATCTCGATTGATTTTTCGCCGCTTTGATCTGCCATGCCCTTGAAAAATACCGTATTGCCCGGGCTTAGTCCGATCAGGGTTTTGATTTTCCCTTTCACCACCAAAGTAATACGCGGGTTGCGGCGATCGTTGCTGTATACAGTCGCAGATTTTTGCACCGACCCCTGGTAGTTCTTCAAGTTTACCTTCAATGAAACTCTACCCTCACCACCTGGCGAGATTACCCGGTCAAAATGGGCTACCGCGCATCCTCACCCGGGTCGCACCTGGTTGATCTCCAAGGGTGCCTTGCCGGTATTTTTCACGATGAAATCGTGAGCCACCTCGCCGCCCTCCATAATTTCCCCAAAATCGTAGGTGGCTTCGGGAAAGTTTATTACCGGCGATTCCTCAGAAACCTGAGCCGAAGCTGATTGAGGACTCTCTGCAGCCCTAACAGCTTGGCCGCTTGACAGCCAGGCCCAAATCAAAAACAAGCTGAATAAAAGTGCAAATGGTCGACTCATACCTTAATTTACCTCCAAACCGTACGAATCAAATGTCAAATGCCTCGATGGCGAAATTTCCGTCCCAAATAGCTCTTTACCGCATAAATCGTCAAGGTGAAATGCTCTCGATTAAACATCCGCCAGGCTTCAGTGAGTCGGCTTTGCATAGTCCGCAGCTCGCTGAATCAGTTTTCCCGAAGGCACCACCGCGATTCCTTCCCGTTTAAACCGCTCGGCTTCCTCCAGAATGACCTTGTAGGTGCAATCGTGCGGATGCCCGATGGCAAGGGCCGAGCCTTGAATTTTGGCCTTACGAATGAGCTGTCTTATTTGGGATCGAACATAACCCTCGGTATGGGTATGATCTAAGAATATATCTCGCCTTCTGCTTGCCACGTTCAGTTTTCTTGCCAGGGAATACCCCACGCTCTTATCACTCGTGTAACTGTCAAGGAAATAGAGATCTCTGCGGCCCAGCTCAGTCAGAACAAGCCGCATTGAATCAGTTTTCTCCGTGAATCTGGACCCCATATGATTATTGACGCCTGAGATTCTTGGGTAGGCATCCAAAGCAGTTCGCAGAGCTTGTTGAATCTTGTCGGGCGACATGGACACCAACAGTGCACCGGGTCCCGGATCAATGCGTGGATACCCACGAGGCTCCATCGGAACATGCAAAATCACCTCATGACCCCGGCTACTGGCGAGCCGCACGATCTCTTCACTATGAGCTTGAAACGGGAGGACGGAAAAAGTGAGCGGAAGTGGAATATTCAGGAACTTTTTTGCGATCTCCAGGTTTCTGCCGAAATCATCGATTACGATTGCCACTTCGGCCAAGGGAGGAGCAAGCTCAGTTTTGGGAGGCGGGCTGATCTCTTTTTGGACGGGCGCCGCAGATGCCAGCTTTTCGACCTCCTTCAGAGAAGCAATAGAGGACGACTGGCTTTGATCTGAGATTCCGTCGATATTTTGCTTTGCCTCATTTTCCTCATTTAAACGGCTGGATGTCGGCTTGCTCTCACTCGTTTCAGTGCTTTCTTTTACCTGCTCGACGGGCTCGGATTGTGGAGGTGCCGGGGCTTGTTCAGGCTCTTTTTTTGAGGGCTGCGGCCGGCTTGGACCTGGAGAAGGCCTCACGCCTACTCCTGCCGTCGAAGATATATTGCCGGCCGTTTGCCTGGTCGAGGTTCCCCAATAGACAAGACCACCCAGGACGACAGCCACCACCACCCACACCGTAAAAATAGGCAGCAGGGACGGTAGTCCGTCTTTAGCAGCGCCTGGAGCCCGCTTCGATGTCCGTCCCGCTGCCTTTTTTTTGGGGCGTTCTGCAGGTTTGCGCCGCGAGGTGGAACGGCCCTTTGG
>JAVEVM010000553.1:0-3739 GCA_034005055.1 Desulforhabdus sp.
AGTGCAATCCGTATATCCACCTATTTTGCAGTAAGTAGAAGTACCTACTCCGTCATGAATGTATAGGTGAAAATACTTATTTTTCTCCATCTCCGGGGAATATCGCATTTTTTTCTTGTACTCGGTTAGGTCGTTAGGTGATAATCGCCTCCAAATGTCATGGCAACTTGTCGATTGCCGGCGTCGTTCACCGAACGATAGTCAACGAAAGGGGGCTCAAATGAACGGGAAAGCTTGGTTTGTAGGCTTTATTTTTATTGCACTCTTTATGGCGTTCTCTACACCGGTCTCTGGCGACGAGCTAAATGCGAGGCTTATCCCTGGCGGCACGGTGAGCATGATCGCCGATGGAAAGCAGGTACATCAATTCAAGTCCGAAGTGCCGTTGCCGGACGGGTTGCTGATGGTCGGCGAAGGCAGTTGCGTAGTCCAGACCAAAGGCCTCCAGCTGATGGTTAGCGATAGATCGATTTTCGCCCTGGCTGAAGGGGAGAAAAACTGGGATCTAACGGTGAAGAAGGGGCATGTAGATTTTGTTTTGCGCACCAACGCAAAACCCATCACCTTCAGCACTCCCCACGATGTTATTGAGAGTAGGCAGTCGATGGTGAAGGCAAGTTCAGCAGGCTTGGTCAGAGGCTACATTGAAGTAACCGAAGATGAAACAAAGCTGGTAGTCACCGAAGGAGCACTGCAAGCATCAAGCGCCAAAGGAAATCAGGTGATTGAGGAAGGCCGTGGGATTCGGCTGGCCATAGCAGATCCTCCCGGAGCTTCGAGTCCCCCCGTGGGCGGTGGTGCCAAGCCCCCAGCACCTGCCGGTGCCGGTCCCAAGTGGATGCCGTTTGCGGCGCTGGGAACTGTGGGAGCCGGTGGCGGCATGGGAGCCTTTTTGGCCACTCAAAGTGGGGGGGATGAAATAAGTCCACCCTAGTTCCAGCTTTTGAGATTTGCATGAAGAAGGCGGTGCTCCTTACGCTGGAGTCCCTTCAGAAACTCTGACTTTCTACGGTGCAGCCATCAAGAGCTTCGCTCACGCCGAACCACCGGTAGGATGGCGATTTGCAGCAAAGCCTTCGCACAGCAGAGTTTGGGACAGCCATTAACCGGGAGTGCCGCCGTTGTTTTTCATCAATATAATATCGCGCAAGAGCGGAGGCGGGCAATGGAATCGCGGGACAAACCATGGCAGTGTAAAAACTTGTTGTCGTTGCTTCACACCTTCATAGCCATTGTACTGCTATTGACAATAAGCTGTGCAGCTCCCGGCCCCAAGCCCACAGCCAGTCTTGACGAAGTGATGGCAAAGGAATCGGTTGCCCAGCAAAGCAACAAGGAACTCAACGACCAGCTGTTCGCAGCTGCAGCCAGCGCTCCGCAGACAGGGGATTATATCATCGGTGAAGGCGATCTGCTGCAGGTGACGGTTTTCGAGGCGGAAGAGCTCAGCCGGGAAGCACGCGTCGGAGCCCGCGGTGCCGTCACCTTGCCGCTGGTCGGTGCGGTTGAGGTGCAGGGACTCACCACCCGTGAGGCCGAGCAAAGAATACAGGACGCGTATCAGCAAAGGTATATCCAAAATCCGCACGTCAACATTTTTGTCAAAGAACAGCACGGGAGTAAGATCACCCTGCTCGGACAATTGGAAAAGCCGGGAACTTACGATTACTTCGGCAGCAAGCACCTGTTGGATGTGCTGGCGATGGCCGGAGGGCTCAAAGAGGAAGCCGGCAGAACGGTCCAGGTGCGCAGAGCCGGTGCAGAATCCGATCAGCCGGCCACATTCATGGTCGATCTTGACGAGTTGGTAAAAAAAGGTCGAACCGAGCTCAACGTGCCGATATTTGGGGGTGATGTCATCTTTGTACCGGAGGCTGGAACCGTTTATGTTGACGGGGCCGTTGTCAAATCCGGCGCCTACCCGATCAAACAGGATATGTCGATTCAGGAGGCGATTGTGGCGGCCGGCGGATTCTCTCCCGCAGCCAGTGACACCATTAAGCTTGTGAGGCATACCGATGCAGGCGCAAGGGACGTCATAGAGCTTAGCGCCAAAAATGTTGCCACCGGCGGCCTGGGAGTCCAGGACCGAGACATTATTTTTGTCGAGACCAATCCATTAAAAGCAGCAGCCTACGGATTACGAATCCAGCTTTTCGGCACCGGCGTCGCTATTTCGCCTCCCAAATAGGATAGCAGCGAGCCGTTTCATTTCCAAAACGAAACCAATTTCCTCCATACGGAAGCCCGGTTATCGAGAGGTAGCGGAGCTTCCGTAGGCACCGGGACGCCCTGCACGATACACTTAGGTGTTTCGCAAACCAGCCGAGCTGCGTATTCTTTCCCCATGATTTGTTCAGCCAGGTGGTGAGCTGCAGAAAGCACCGGAGGCCGGTTCTGCATTCCATGCGCGTCTGTCGCCAGGACATGCACCATATGATGCTCTATGAGCAACTGTGCAAATTCCTGAGCCGACCTTCCAAAGTGGCCCAGCAGACTGGCGCCTGTAATCTGTACAAGAGCACCTCTTTTTATCCAGTTTGCCAATTTCGTCGGCTGCCGCTGCAAAAAGAAATTTCTTTCCGGATGACCGAGAATGGGCGTTATTCCCTGTGAGCACAACTCCCACAGAAAGCGCTCAACGTGCTCCGATATAACCACCGGTGGAAGCTCTAATAATGCATAACGACCGTTGTCGTTCAGCGTAAGTATTTCGCGCGATTTGATTTTATTCAGCAGGGCAGTATCGAGCCTGAGCTCAGAGCCGGGATAAATCTCAAGTGGTATTTTTCGGTCCTGCAGCTTTTCTCTAAGCAGCGCTGCTTTCTCCAATACGACCGATCTCGAAGTTTCGTACGCACCTCGCAACCAGTGCGGCGTACAGACTACTCCCCTGATGCCGTCCCGGACGGCCAAGCGCGCCATGGCAAGGCTCTCTTCCCAGTCTACAGCACCGTCATCCAATCCGGGAAGCATATGGTTGTGCAAATCAATCATGACACAGCAGGTTGGTGATTTATTACAATTAAGGCTTTTAATGGAAATAGGTGGCATTGGTGGTGCCGAAGGCCGGATTTTCCGACACGGCTGATTATACTGGCTAAATCGGCACTCCGAAACGATCCTATGGCCACTGAGAGACATTGGAGGACATTGCGAGACATGTCCATGCCGAACGAATCAAGCATACGAGAATTTATCACAGTTTGTATTATTGAGTGTCACCGAGCGTTATGCAGTTTATCGCACAATCTCGGCTTAGTGTAAGTCTTTCACTCACTGCAATGCTTTTTCAAGCAGTTGGCTGAACTCGTCCAGCGTCTGGCAGGTTTTCCTCTGCCGCCTCAGCATGCGGAGAACACCATGGTTTTGGACTTGGCGAAGTTTTTCGGTGAGCCTCAAGGGAAGCACTCCGAATTGTTCCTCAAGGAGTTCAAGAAGCACATCGTGAGCTTCCGAAACCTTTCCTTCTTCCAAACCCTGCTTCAGTCCTTCCTTCAGGCCCTTTTGAATACCAATCGTCTCCCCCTGCTGGAAGTGGTGCTCGGCCGCTGTTTTCATGACCATCTCCTCTATCACCGGATCTATCTGATGAAAAAGCCCGGTCAGTTCATCCCATTCGTCATTACTCCTTACATAATAGACGTATCGCAAGATAGTTTCAATATACTCAAGCCCGGTTTTGCGTTGCCTGAGTTCGACCAGAAGCGGGAGAATCCCCGTGAAGGACTCAAGGAGG
>JAVEVM010000554.1:0-3738 GCA_034005055.1 Desulforhabdus sp.
CCTGCTGACATTTAACGGAGTATCAAGAAGGCAGGATATCATCGGGGAAAGCAACGGGATTCTGGTCATTGATGATTTTGCTCACCATCCGACCGCTGTGCAGGAGACTATCCTGGCATTGAAAAACCACTTCCCCGATCGACGCCTGATCGCGGCCTTCGAGCCAAGGACGAATTCCAGTCGTAGGCGAGTATTTCAGGACGCCTACGCGGAGGCTTTCGATTATGCAGACTGTGCCTGCATCAAACAGCCCCCAGGGCTAGAAAGCATTTCCCAGTCAGAACGGCTCGACACCAGAAAATTAGTTGAAGCCATCCGGCAAAAAAAACAAGAGGCCTATTACTTTGAAAATACCCAACTATTGTTGGAATTCTTGACGGGCTATTGTCAGGCTGGTGATTTGGTATTATGCATGAGCAACGGAAGCTTTGACGGACTGCCCTCCAAGTTGTTCGACGCAATCCGAGGAACGGGATGATGCAAAAAATACTCCTTCACACCTGTTGCGGTCCATGCACCATAATGCCGCTAAAAAATCTACGAGCCCGAAGCCTTTCCGTCCATGGCTTCTTTTACAACCCGAACATTCAACCTTACCAGGAGTTTCAGCGGCGCCTCGACGCCCTGCAAGCATTTGCCCAAAAAGAAGAACTGCAGCTCATCGTTCGCTCCGATTACGAGCTGGAAACCTTTTTGAGGCAAATCGCCTTCCGTGAAAGCCAACGGTGCGTCTACTGCTACTCGATTCGACTGGAGGCAGCAGCTCGGCTGGCAAAGAAAAGCCGATTCGACGCATTCTCCACCACTTTGCTCTACAGCAAACGGCAAAAACACGACTTGATTAAAGCAATTGCCCTGGAGGCCTCGAGCCGATTCGGTGTTCCCTTTCATTATGAGGATTTCCGCGAAGATTGGAAGGAAGGCCAGGAAAAAGCGAAGGAGCTGGGGATTTATCGGCAGCAATATTGCGGATGCATCTACAGTGAGAAGGAAAGATACTGCAGAGCGTAGCGCAACCCTTTACCCACGATTCCTTTGTAACCTCAAGCTATCACAAAAATCAGGAAAGCGATAAAAGGCCGGAAAGCACATGGATTCAGCCCTGCCGAAAAATACGGGGGACGCCGAAATCAAGCGGCATGTCCAAGAGTATTACAGAAGACTGTTTGAGGAGAACCATCCCCCTTTCGGTCGCCTGCCAATCAAAATGGGCAAAGAGCTGGCGGAATTTCTGGGCTACCCGATCTCTTTGCTGCCTTCCATTCCGCAAGATCGTTGGGAGAAGTTCTTGCCGTGCGGCAACCCGTTTCCGCTGTTGTCCCTGCGCGGCGGAGACCGCTTGTTGAACCTGGGTTGCGGAGCAGCTGTCGATTCTTTCCTGATTCAGGAAAAATACGGATGTTCGGTGGAGGTGGTAAACCTGGACATCGTCTACGGCATCTTGCAGAGAGCCTCTTCTATTAGCGGATCGGCAAACTGCCGGACAAAGGCTCTTCTCTGGATTTGCGCGGACGGGGAATGCCTTCCTTTCGGCGCAGATTCATTCGATTGGATTTTGATGAATGGAGCATTGAATCTCTTCCCGAAAAAAAGCCTGGTGCTCCGGGAAGTATGGAGGGTCTTGAAGCCTTCCGGCTTTCTGATTGGCGCCGATCTTTGCGCCGCAGCCTCGCTTCCCGATTCCTTTCGGCGAGAAAAGGATGCCTGGGCATGGTGCATGAGTGGCGCATGCACTGAAATTGAGCTGACCGGATTATTCAATTCTTGCGGATTCAAGGAAACTCTTTTAGAAAGGCAAGAGGAACAGGACTTGCTCTATCGCATTCACTTTTCATGTCAGAAGTAATAGGCAGCAGATTCCCGCTACCCATTCTTCTCTTCTTCGATCATGCTTATTGCCTTGGTAGGGCATTCTTCCGCGCAAATTCCGCATCCTTTACAGTATTCCAGATCAATTTCAACGGGTATGGTCCGTTTTACTACACCTTCGGGGCAATAGAGCCAGCAAATGAAACAGGAAAAACGCTTATTCTTGGCGGGGGTACATTTCGCCTCGTTAATCTCAGGTCGAAAGGTTCTCCACTCACCTGTTTTGCCTGCTTCTCCAACACACAATTTCGAATGCACATAGGTAAAGTCATCTGTGTTTTTATCGGACATCTAAAATTCCTTCTCTATCAAATCACGTTGCACGCACGCATCAGGCACTAGCCAGCGCCAGATCTTTACTGACCAATGTTCCTTCATAGGCTAAGCGGGCTCCTGCCACGTTCTTTTCCGCTGCCTGGCCGGTGAAGTGGCTGCGCAGCGCCTTTTCAATGCTCTCCAGGCCAACCAGTCCGGTTGACCGTGCAAAGCCTCCTAAAATTGTAGTGTTGAACAGCACCGTCCCCGCCACTAATAAACCGGCTTCTTTTGCATATTCACTGGCGTTTGTCGTGGCGATATTAACCGCTGCGTCCAGATGAATAGCGTCCGGAGGTTTGGGCGTGTTGATCAGCACCAGTCCTTCCGGACGAATGCCGGCCGCTACATTGACCACATTCAGCAATGTCTCATCCAGCACCACCACCACATCGGGAGATTCCACCAGCGAAAAGGTCCTGATTGGATCACGCCCCAATCTGTTGGTGGCGATGATGGGTGCTCCACGTCGTTCCGCTCCGAAAAAGGGAGCAGCCGTAACTCCTTTGTAACCGTCGTAATAGGCCGCCTCCGCTAAAATCATAGCAGCCGTAACTGCACCCTGGCCGCCGCGGCCGTGCCATCGGACCTCCACACAATTTCTTTGCATCGCTCTCGACCCCTGATCATTGCAGAACCCACTGAAAGTCCTGCCACCATGCATGGTAGAAGATTGCTCCTGCTCATCCGGCTTGATATCCTTACGATCTGATTCTGCGCCTTCGGTGGGTTTTTACATATCCCTTTGTCTGCGTGGAGTCAACAGAACTGCTCTTTAATCTTGCAATTCGTGCTTCTTTTGGCTAATTGCTGCTGGCTTACAGAGCTAATAGAATAAGTGAAGAGAGGAGTGCTCAATGAGTTCGGAAAATCGTACTGATGAGAGAATCAAGCTTGCCAACGGATTGACAGTCCATTTTCAAAGGCGGTCGCGCGAGATAGCAGGAGACCGCCGACAGGTTCAGCTTGCGATCCGCATTCCCATCGAAGTTGAAGAAATCTATTTCGACGACCTCGACAACCCTCGTGAAGCCTACCAGGCATATACTTCGACGGTCGGAAAAACAGTGTATTTTCAAGTAGAAAGAGTGCGAAACTTCGTCGACTTGAAGGAAGTGCAAGAAGCACTTGAAACTCTTAAGAAAGAATTTCTGAGAGCGAATTTAGACTATATTTCCATGCCTAGTTTTGCACGGAGGTTTGTCCTGAAAAGTTTCCATGAATGGCAGGAACAGAAGCGCTTAAAGGAGATTTACAGTCAGCACATCAGCTCCACCTGAGGAGGTTGCACGATCTTTCCTGCCGAGGTTAAGTTGAAGAAGCCAACCAAGGAAAGATTTCGGGCAAGGAAAAGGGTCAAGGTCTGATTGAAACAGGCGTTCCTACTTTGGCGATGTTAAACAGCTCGTCCATATCGCGATTATACAAGGCGACACAACCGTTCGTCCAATCTTTGTGTGCTCCGCCTGCGTGGATGAATATCTCTCCCCCCAAAGCGGTATTTGCCGGCGGAAGAGCAATCCTCTCCAAGGCGTTGAGGATATGCTGAAATTG
>JAVEVM010000555.1:0-3736 GCA_034005055.1 Desulforhabdus sp.
CGGCAGAGACTCTCATCTTCTTCACGGCCGCATAAATTTCGCGGGGTGAGATGCTTTGAGTTATTGTGTTTTGCACAATAGAGGGCGAGAGCTGCACTGCGAAATTTGTCGGCCACAAGCAACGTGTCGGTCAGTGGTGGTAGTACGGGGCGGTGTATGGTGGCCGTATTCAGGGAATACCTTACGACGTGGACCAATTGTGGCCTCCGCTGGGGCCGTTTCCGGATGGGCCGAGGAAGGTCATAGATTGAGCGAGGAACTGCGTAATGCACCCAGCGGGTGCCGATAGGCCGTTCCAAACCGTCTTTCATATCCTGCCCGGATTCGCGTAGCAAGCAGCGTAGCAGAAGCCTGTCTGGAGATTCGCTTTGCAGCAATTTCGCAAAGGCCTCGTCGTTTTTGGGCCGAGCGGAACTGACTCTTTTGGTACGAGGTAAAAGCTCTCTGACTTCACTGGCAAGATTCAGTCCATTAACCTCATCCAGCGGAAGCGCCGCAAGCTTGCGCTCCAGCGTGTAGTCATGATGTTCTCTCCCTGGCGGGCGGGAGCCGTCTTCAAGGCATATGCAAGGCCAGTGAGTCACATAATGGTGCACGCCGTCGATATCTCCTGGTGCTGCCAGAATTACGCTTGCCTGGCACCACGATTCCGCGCGTCCAAAGTAGGTCATCCGCTGAAGGATAACTTCCAGGTCCTTCAAACGCTGATCTCGTGGCTCAAGCACAATGTTCGGCCAGTGATAGCAAATTGCCTGGTCCTTTTGCACGACTGCAAAGCTATCGAATATGGCCGATCCTGTCGGCCTAACGATCCGCCCCTCGTGAATAGGGAAGAACTGCCTGGTATGCCCGCCACTTGTCTTCGGCAGCCAGACTTCAGGGGCGCAAGAAAGGGAGGCCAACAGCGCAGTGAGCCTGGACAGTGGGATTATATCAATTGATTCGGCGGCATGCCAATTGTCGGGCAAAGAAACGTAGTCCACCGGAGGCCCTAACGCTATGGGCCTCTTCCTGGGCGCCTTCGGTTTCTTACCGGTGCTGGCAATATAGTCCACCTCGGGCAACGTGGTGAGGCCGCGTCCAGCCACCGCCACCAACGCGCGCAAAAGTCGCCAGGGCGACGGCGGCCAATCGACCTTCCCGTCGCTGTGATGCGCCTGCCAGTGGTGCAAGTGGGCCCGTCCGGTGAGGAATTGGATAGAGATGGTCACGGACATAGCTACTCCTCATTTTCCTCTGATCCAGCCACTTTCTTTTGTTGCTTTGCCCATGCGTCGTTCCATTTCGTGAGCGCGTTCTTTACAACGGAATGCGCCAGGTTATCGCGATCATCGCCATCCTCGGTTTCAATCCTCTCCGGGTTTTGTTCCAACAGGGTTCTTTGATCTTCTTTGGACCATTCCCCAGACAGGTTAAGAACATCAAAAGTCTTCTTTTGTTTACTCTTCCCACGAGTAACTGTCTTCACCTCC
Organism: Desulforhabdus sp.; assembly: GCA_034005055.1. Classification (GTDB taxonomy): domain Bacteria; phylum Desulfobacterota; class Syntrophobacteria; order Syntrophobacterales; family Syntrophobacteraceae; genus Desulfoferrobacter. The sequence goes on from JAVEVM010000555.1 coordinate 1,473, forward strand.
GCGCGTCCCTCAAAACCCGCAAGTTTGAAATCATTCGCGGATATATTGGTAGAAATCTCCTCCTGAATGACTATGTCAACCGCATAAGTAAGTACCTCGACCCTCTGTCTCTGCCATTTGTCACTGCCTGGCTGCAGGGGAAAGCACTTGTTCTTAATGGCAAAAAAATCATTCTGTATCGTCTCGGATTCCGGCCATGCCTTGCCATCGCCATTATCATTGGAGAATTTGTGAGGCTTTCCGTTGAGGTACGGTGTGATGTCGCGCACCTCGAACTCACATGCGGTGCGCAGTCGGAGGTGACTTCGGAGGAACCGGTCGATCTTGTACATCGCCCATAGTTGCAGGAACCGCCTTTTATCATCATCGAGTTTGTAGCTGTTCAAGGTGGCGAGGTGGAGGATGAACGAAGCAGTAATGCAAGGCGAAGTGAACTCCTGGCGTGCATACGGAATGTTGTCTTTTGCCGTCACCTCGCCGCGGTAAACTCCTCCCGAATTAGCTTGATTCGGCGAGCATGCCTCTATGTACCCCGAGACCAGGCGCGGCAACCGGATACGTCCGTCTATCTCTTCAAGAAAAACACCGTGTAACACACAACCGGGATCGCGATTAAATATCTCCGGAACCATCTTGCAAATATGGACCGGGCGCTGTTTGTTAGCGCTCAATGCAGTTTTCAAGATATCTCTGAATATGCCATCGCTATTTTTGGCGCCAAGAACGTAGGGCGAAGCAAGGCGGTGTGGTTCCCGCACGGAAGATGTCAGAAAGGTGTTGTTGCGATGGCCGTCCAAAACCCTTACATAGGGGATTCCCTGACAATCGGCATTGTAGTCCTCATCGAGCAAGCAGACTTCTTCGAGCCGGTTCGCCATCGATTGGACTGATTCGATGAGAAGCATGTCAACCATTCTGAGTTCGTTGGTGGTGTTGCTTTGAGATTCGGCAGATTCCATAAAGCCTTTATAAAGCGCAGGTCCCAGATCGGGAAATCCAGTTGGCTGGAATCTACCGCCTGTTCCCGAAGCGACCGTCAATCTGGCTTCAACTAACAATCTGGATGCGCTATCCAGCGGTGTTAAATCTAACGACATGGTTTTCCTCCTTTCAGTTTGTTTTGGGGCATGGTTTGATCGCCAGTGCGGCAAGGACACCGGCATGGCGCACGGGGATCAAGAGCAGACCGGCCAGGCGTCGGCACTCGTCCTGTGGCATCGCGAGGTCCGACGAGCTAAATTTAGGATTATTTATCATTGGTGGATAACCCCGCGCTCTTAACTTGCGGGCAGCAACTTCGACGGCTTCGGGCAAACGACCCGCCTGGAGTAAGCTCAGTACGTCGAGGGCAGGTGGCGGATAAGGCTCGCGGCGAGTGCGCCGAATGGTTTGACCCTCCATAGATCTTGCTGGCAGCCTGCCTCCCAAGAAACACAGCTTCAGCAACGCATAGACACGCGGCAACTGAAAGGCGCTAATCAGCTCTTCCTCAGCTTGTTCATCCGTTTTTGCCAAAAGCGGCCGGCCATGCCAAATGAGCGACCTGAGTGAAATCCTGGGCTCATCATTACGATCAAACCAGACAGCACTGGCTTGAAGGTCCGGGGTCGGATCATGCTTCTGCTGCCACTCGTCGATGCTCTCATTTTTCCAAATGCCGGAATCGACTAATGATAATCCGAAAACAAGTTCTGTGAGTCGCTGCTGATCCACTTCACCTTGCCAGAGAGCGAGCAGATCGCTGAAGGATGCCCCATAACAGCTCCAGAGCGGCAATCCTGCTCCCTTGGCTTTTTGAGCGTCGATGAGTCGGCGCCTTAACACCGCTGCTAAATTGTCGAAGAGCGTTGCTCCACGCGCCCAAACGGCTGAGCGTGAGTTCTCTTGCCAGTGCCATTCGCCACCCCCTCTCTTCAACGGCAGGAGGTTGATCCGGATTCCATCCACAACAGGATTAGATTGACTTTCATTGGGGAGTCTACCCCATGGAACCATAGCTCCGACAGCACGGGCAAGGCGAAACTCGCAAGGATAATCAAAACACTCCAACTGCATCCATTCTCTTTTCAGAGGCTTGGGTATTGGAGCATTAGGATACGTTGGATACCTAGCATTTCTTCCTCGCCCCGCTCTGACCTTGCCCCTGGTTGCCGAAAACTCGCGAACCAAAGTGGCAAGCGCTACCAACACATTTATAAGTGCGTCGCTGGTTTGTGAAGGGATTGTATTGCGAGAGACTGCTGCAAAAAAGCTGCTTTCAAAGA
>JAVEVM010000556.1:0-3735 GCA_034005055.1 Desulforhabdus sp.
GAGAAGATGAACTTCCGTCAGTGAGGGTCTCGGACCCGGGCGAATCCGGCGGGAGAATGCAAGGTGAAGATCGGCTCGTCCCGCCATCACCCCCGCCTCCTTCTTCAACTTCACCTCTTTCTCGGTCCCGTCTGGAAAAGGATTTTCTTGAAGCGCCGTTCCGGATTTTTCTGCTGGATATGGAGCGGCAGCCGATTTTTGGGCGCCCTCAGCCGTCGGATGAAATTGTAATGCGGGAGATAACGTTACAGGGCAAACCGATAGGGTGGCTGGGAGTCAACAAAGGGCCGCCAAGGCTGACTCCTTCCGAAATTGCTTTCCTGGAAAGACAGAACGAGCTCTTTTATCTGATAGGCTGCGGGATATTCCTGCTGACCGCTGTTGTCTCCTTCTTTCTGTCCAGAAACCTTCTGGCCCCTATCAAAGAGTTGACTGACGGCACGCGAGCGTTGACCAGGCGCAAATTTTCCACTCGAATAGAAGTGCGCTCCAGGGATGAGCTCGGTCAGCTGGCCGCCGATTTTAACGTCATGGCGCAGACTCTCGAACAGTATGAAGAGATGAGGAAGCAATGGATCTCAGACATTTCCCACGAGCTGAGAACGCCCCTTTCGATCCTGCGCGGGGAGATTGAAGCCATGCAGGACGGAGTCCGCGATCTCGACCTGCAGGCGCTCGACTCGGTATATGCGGAAGTTCTCCATCTGGGGAAAATCGTTGCCGATCTCCATGAGCTATCCCTTGCAGATGCAGGAGCTCTGAACATGGATCGGCGATTGCTGGATCCCATCCAGGTTTTGAGGGAAACACTTCGTCTTTTCCATACAAGGTTCGAACAGTCTCAGATTGCTATTCTGGACAATCTCAATGACAGTCGGCAGGTAACCCTCTGGGGTGACCCAGTGCGTCTGTCGCAGTTGTTTGCGAATATCCTGGAGAACACGCTCCGCTATGCCGATGCACCCGGGGATTTGAGGTTGATACAGAATGTTTCAGCAACAGAGCTCACTCTCATCTTCGAGGACTCCGGTCCGGGGGTGCCCGAGGAATCCGTGGATCGATTGTTCGATCGGCTTTACCGGGCGGATTCGGCCAGGACGCGCAGCAAAGGTGGGAGTGGACTGGGGCTTGCGATCTGCAAGTCTATCGTCGAAAGCCACGGCGGAACCATATCAGCGGAAAACGCGGCTTCACGCGGACTCAGAATCAAGATCGTGGTGCCGCTCGCTGCAGTCGGAACCGATGAAAAACAGAGGAGACCCCGTGATCAGCAATATCTTGATAGTTGAAGACGAGCAGAAAATCGTCGCCCTTTTGCGGGATTATCTGGAAAAGGCCAACTACAGGGTTTCTTTTCTCGATCGAGGTGATCAGGTGATTGCCCATGTCAAAAAGAATCCGCCCGATTTGATCTTGCTGGACGTTATGCTGCCGGGAATGGACGGGCTGGAGGTATGCCGGGAGATCCGAAAATTTTCCATGGTTCCGATCATCATGATCACCGCCCGGGTAGAGGAAATAGATCGTCTAATCGGTTTGGAATTGGGAGCTGACGATTACGTCTGCAAACCCTTCAGTCCGCGGGAAGTGGTTGCCCGTGTGAAAGCGGTGCTGAGACGATTTCACAGTGAGCCTGCCGGAGCCAGCCTTCAAGTCGGTCCGATTGCCCTGGATGTAGACTCTCGGCAGGCTACGGTCGAAGGTCAATTGCTGGAACTGACGCCGAGCGAATTCGGCCTGCTGAGGGTGCTCATGGCCCATCCGAACCGTGTTTTTTCGCGCAATGAACTGCTGAATCAAGTGCAAGGCTATGATTTCGAAGGATACGATCGTACTATCGACACGCACATAAAGAATCTGCGTAAAAAAATAGCAGGCAAGCTCCCCGACCGGGAAATCATAGCCACGGTGTATGGTGTAGGCTACACCTTCCGCATACCCGCAGATCCGGAATGATGCTGGATGGCATTTGCAAAAACCCGCAGGAGTCGTCCCTGATTGATACCTGCAGATCTTCTGATTAAACTAATGGAAGACAGCACAGCCGAACATCCGAGGAGTAAGAAATGGTGCATTGGATTTTCATCGAGGAAGGAACCTATCCGGCTGAAGAGGCATTTTTGTTCACTTCCGGTCATACGGGAATGATTCTGGAGAACGTTCTGATTGAGGTTTATCTGAACGGCGCAAACGAGCGACGCGTGCGCGGGCAGGCTTTTGCCACCAATATGTCGCTCGTGGAGTTATTGGAGGATTACGACCAAATAGATATGCTGGTCGATCTGGGAGGCCAGTTCAAGTATTTACTCAAAAACCCCACCATTCGTGCCGGGAAGGTTTTTGCTCCAGATGTTAAATCGATTTTTCACTTCATGGCTCAAGGGCCTTTGGAAAAACTGGGAGAAGCTGAGTTTTCAGAGTTGCGCAAGCATCTTTCGCTGCTCGCTTCGTGATCGCCTTAAAACGGCACGATAAGATCAACCTCCAATCATTCCCTTCATCAAGGACTCGGAAGCAGGGTGCGGACCGAACCAGATGCTCCAGAGTGTCTCCATGAAGTCATGACCGGGAATAACCGTTCTCGGCTTGCCTTTTATAGTGACTTCCGTCCCTTTGTCGGGGAGATACAACACCTGCACCGTTTCACCGGTTTTTACCGGCTCATTGAAGCATGCCAGGAACTGGTCGATCTTTTTCTGCAGATCCGAACCAGGGTCGGCGACATTATTGGCGAAGCCTTCCTTCCAGCCTTCGATCCACTTCTCTGCGGGCACCTCCTTGTAGACGACGTGCAGCACTACCCCTTTTGGCTGGTCCGATTGTATCACCAGGGCTCTGTCCCTGGTGGGCTCCTTTAGATAAAGTCCGCCGTAATAGACGGTAACGAAGAATTTCTTGCGGACCCCGATCCCCGTCAGTTGGCAGCTGTCTGCTCCAATTTTGATTTCATCGGCGAAATTAACGCCGTGGAGCTCCCTGGCCCAACCCGTTGCCGGAGCGGCGAGAAGAAAGCCGGCCGAGAATATGCCCAGCCAAAATAGCAAAAACCCTTTTCCCTCCATTTTCATGCATTCCCCTCCTCTGCTAAAAGTCTACCCACTAAGCCATCTGTGCGCTTCCTCCATGAGTTGACGATCGAAATACTTCATTTGAATCGCTCCGAACAGGCGCGCAATGGCAATCCATGTCTCTTCCCAGGTTCGATCGCCGACAATGGCTGCCCGCTCGATATTCTCGCTGTGGATCTTCATCCAGTTCAAATCATCTAAAAGTGCCCCGGGATCGTTCGCTCTGGGCTCATCAAGCTCCACTAATATGCGAATTTGCCCTGACTTGGCAATCTCATTTTCTACCGCCTCCATGAGGCGATTCCGCTCTTCTCTCGACATCAATTGTTTCACTCTTACGGTAAAGATTTCTTTGACATCGGAACTTCCAAGCATGTTCATCACCACTTCGTTAAAGGGTCAATGGTTGGATTCTTCCGTGCTTTAGGGCGAAAGGGCAATCAATAGATCGAGATAAAGCTGGGCGGCCGCCAGTACCTGCTTAAAAGAGACCGACTCGTCGGGTGCGTGAGCCTTCTCGAGTTGACCGGAGCCCAATAAGATGGGCTTCACACCGGCCGCCCACAGCACGTTGGCATCCGAATGACTGCGAAAAGCTTGCGGCTCCCAGTGAAGAGATCTCTTGGCGAAGACAGTTTTAAGAGCTTCGACCATGGGCCATTTATCG
>JAVEVM010000557.1:0-3730 GCA_034005055.1 Desulforhabdus sp.
GGCGAATCGCATCGAAAAGCTTGCGTGCTGAAACTTCACCCCAGCCTTCCCATTCACTCAGAGGAGGTATCACCTGCCCGCCTGCCTGGCTCAATCGATCGGCGACGTCCCATTGGCGGTTCAATCGAGGCGCATTGCGCAATTCCAGGGTAAAGATATCAACAGGGGTTCTGATTATGCCCTTGCGGTGAAACAACTCGATGTTTTTTTCCCCCAGGCCTTCAATGTCGAAAGCGTCGCGAGAGACAAAATGCTTAAGACGTTCTACGACCTGGGCGTAACAGACCAGCCCGCCGGTGCAAAAGGTATCCGCTTCACCTTCTTTGCGCTCCAGCAGACTTTCACACACCGGGCATTTGTCGGGAAGCTTGTAGGGTTTACTGAATGCGGGACGCTTCTCTTTCACAACAGCAAGAACTTGGGGGATAACATCGCCGGCCCGTTGAATAATCACCGTGTCGCCGATCCGGATATCTTTTCGTGCGATCTCATCCTCGTTATGGAGAGTCGCCCGTTGGACGAGCACGCCGCCGACATTGATGGGCTTCAGGAAGGCTACAGGAGTTATTTTTCCGGTTCTCCCCACCTGGCATTGGATCGATTCAATAACGGTGAGAGCCTGCTCGGGAGGGAATTTCCAAGCGATTGCCCAGCGCGGAGAACGACTCACGAACCCGAGTCGGGACTGCCAGTCCAAGCGGTTGATCTTGAGGACCGTTCCATCAATGGAGAAGCCTAATTCCGAACGCTGCAGCTGCAGATCGTCGTAGTAGTCGATCAGTTCGCTCAGCTCTTGCTCGGTTATCTCGACCAGTCGTGAAGGTTCATTGATGTGAAATCCCCAATCTCTTATTTTGTATCGCGCCTCCCATTGGCTATCGGCAAACGGCCCAGACATGTCACCCCAGGTATAGGCGAAAAAGCGCAATGGGCGTGAGGCGGTTACGCTTGCATCAAGCTGACGCAAGCTTCCGGCCGCCGCGTTTCGCGGGTTGGCAAAAATCTTTCCGCCCGCTTGCTCCTGCTGCGCATTGAGCTTCAGGAAATCCTCATCATTCATATAAATTTCGCCGCGCACTTCGAGCACATCCGGCCATCTCTTTCCATGCAGGCGATGCGGGATTTCGTCGATTGTCCTGACGTTGACGGTGACATCTTCTCCCTCCAGGCCATTGCCGCGCGTGGCAGCGAATTTGAGCTCACCGTGCTCATAGCGTATCCCGAGCGATACCCCGTCAATCTTCGGTTCACAGACGATTTCAATCGGTACCGAGGAGTCCTTTAGCTCCAGAAGGAAATTGCGGATGCCGTCGAGCCAATCAGCGATGTCTTGTTCCGAGAAGGCGTTGTTCAGGGAGAGCATGGGCACCGCATGCTGCACTTTCTTGAAGCCCGTTGCCGGCGCTGCTCCGATCCGTCGCGACGGACCGTCGGATCGAATCAATTCGGGAAACCGCACCTCAATTGCGTCATTGCGTTGACGGAGCGCATCATAGCGGGCATCGTCGATTTCCGGCTGGTCCTCTTCATAGTACAGCTTATCGTGGTGAGCTATCAGCTGGGCGAGCTCGGCCAACTCGGCCTCGGCCTCCTGCTGAGTCAACAACTCCACAGGTTTCTCAAACAATGAGGTGCGGTCTCGTGCCATGAACTACTTTCCATGCTGCAGTGCTCTGCGAAATCCCGAAGCTGATACTATTTCTTGAATAGAAGATAGGCGGCCAACGTGATAAGTACAACGGAAAAGATCCTCTTGAAATTGGCCGTTGATACGTGCTCCACCAATCTGGCTCCGATCTGCGCACCGATAACGCCCCCGACTCCAAGCAGCAGTCCGAGCTTGTAATCGACGTTGGCCAATTTGTTGTGAGCGATCAATGCAGAGAGGGAAATGACGAGAATCGCCAGGAAAGAAGTCCCTACCGACTTCTGCGCCGAGTAGCCCATCAAAAGCAGTAAAGGAACCATCAAGAAGCCACCGCCCAGCCCTGTAAAGGCCGCCCCGATTCCGACTCCGATGCCGCATAAAACCATAATCACAGCAGTAAGTGTCATTTTCCGTTCCTTCTCGCATGAGTACGAATAAGCATCAATGGTTCGCAAGCTTGCAAGTCGTCAATGCTTCCTGCCCTGTGTCGCTTAAGCCGAGATCGACCGGCCATGCGGCGCGAACAACAGTGCCGGCGTCCTTTGCGGAGGTAATGTTGAATGTTCCTCCCGCAAGCCTGGCTCGTTCTTTCATCGACGAGAGCCCCAATCCGCCCTGGTGGACTGCTCTGTTCCTCGTGTTCTGAAGATCGAAGCCACTGCCGTTGTCTTCAATAACCAGCTCGATCTTGCTCTCATCCTGCACCAGTGAGAGCCGCACGGCATTGGCCCGGCTATGTTTGGCAACGTTGTTGAGCGCTTCCTGCATGATCCTGTAAATTACTATCTTCATCGCATCACTCAGGCATTCTTCATCGAGGTCGAGGTTAGCGGTTATTTCGATTTGCGGGTAAGTGCTCTGGTAATTTCGGCAGAACCAGTTGATTGCGGCGGCCAGGCCGAGATCATCCAATACAGAGGGCCAAATACCCGAGTGCATGCGACGAACCTCCTCAACGGCGTTTTGCACCACGGGCACGATCGCCCTCAGCGAGGACAATGAAGCTTCTGGTAAGTCTTTGCAATCATAGAGAAGAGTCTTCTCGACCCCGAATTTGATCGCAGCAAGTGAAGCTCCGATGCTGTCGTGCAGTTCCATGGCGATGCGCTTTCTTTCTTCTTCCTGCGCAGACATAAGCTTGGATGAAAGAACCTGAAGCTCTCTTTGCGACTCGCGCAGTGCGTTTTCCACTCTTTGCCGCTCCTCTATTTCGAGCTGTAAAGCTTCAAATGAGATCCTCAATGCGGCTGTTCTTTCGTTGACGCGCACCTCCAGTTCGTCATGGGCTTTGCGCAACATTGCTTCGGAATGCTTCCGCTCCGTGATGTCAATTCCAAACTTCAAGACTTGTGCGCTGTCGTCAGATACGCTCCTGAAGGGGTATTCATGAATTTCATAAATTTCTCGATCGGATCGAGACCATTCTTTTTGCTGCGGCATGTTGGTTGCCAACACCTCAAATGCCCTGCAATCCCGGCAAGGCTCGGGCGATCCATGAAGAATCTCGTGGCACTTCCTTTCGCCCGGATCGCCGAATTTGTTGCGAAAATAGCGATTTACGAAATGAACATGACGATCGGACGATTGGATATAAACGAAAGCCGGCAGCTCTTCTAATACGGCAAAAAGTTGTTGCTCGCTGAGCTTCAGGTTGCGGAAAAGTATGTTGAAGGGCCTGATGATGCCCGTCTGGATAATAGCTTTGTAGATGAGATAAGAGGCAACGATTTCGAAAAAATGGCCCAGCAGGTTAGCAAAGCCATATACATCGATGTACAGCGTGAAGGCCAGGTCGGCGCATATGGACACCCCAATGGAGGCGATCAAAAGATGGAATACATCGGGCTCGAATTCCTCCCGTCTTCGAAACAGGGCCACCGCTGAAGCTAAGAAAATCAGAGAAACAATATACTCGCTGATCACCTTGAAACTGGTCAGTCCGACTCCCTCTACGAAACAGGCGGGAAAGGCGCGCCAATAAAAGAGCGATGCCAGCACCAGGAGAAGTATCGATCCGTATGCCGCAAATAGATATTTAAGGTTTATCTTTCGACCGAGAAATATCGGTGCGATCAGAAAGGA
>JAVEVM010000558.1:0-3727 GCA_034005055.1 Desulforhabdus sp.
TCATGGCGCATAAAACTGGCTTTCTGCTCATTCAGCCAAAAGCGGACTTTTCGCCGGCTCTGGTTTCAAGAAGGCGTATCTCGGGTCGTTGTTCACGTACCAAATCCAGTCATTGACCGGAGTCATGCCGCCATGCCCATCCACAAAGCCCTTTACGGCTTCATCTCGCAGCATAGCATTGATGGCACAGCCGGTGACATGCCACTCATTGCCACCGCAATAGGGGCAGCATTTTCCTTCGGCGGCAAACTCAGCGTACTTCAACGCTGCTTTCAGCGCCAGAATTTGCTCATCTTTTGTGTGTTTCTGCATGATACTCTCCTCCTTGGGCTACAAGTCTGAATGGCCATTGAACGGCAGAACCTGCCAGCGCCAGAAAAGATAACCGGCGAAACCCCAAAACACGGGGAAACTGATAATAAGCCCCCACGCGATATCGTCCGTTGTGCGCTCGGCAAGCCACACAAGAAAGGCAACAAAACAACCGAGCAGAAAACCTCGACGTACATATTTTTTCATAACTCATCCTTTTTTACTGGGTGCGTGATATTAACATTGGTTGGGTTTTCCCCAACTGAATGCTGCTGGGCGGCGCATTGTTGGCAATCGTAAATTATCTTCAATTCGACATTTCCACATTCTGGACAATTTGCCCAATGTGTATTGGGCATATGCCAAAAGATAACTTTTCGATTGCAAAAGGGACAGCTTGCTTCTGTGCTTTTTGGCATGCTTTATATTCTCCCGGGTGAAGCCGCTCAACTACTCGTACGGCTCAAATTGCTCTTTCGCCTGGAGATACTCGTTCCAGGCAACTTGAACAAATGAAGCCTCAAGATTGTTACGAGGAGCAGGGTAACGGGATAATAATTTGCGCAGATGGTTGTACGCTTCTCGACAAACGTCATACGCAAGTCCATAGGCGGGTTCGGATAGAAGCGCTTTCAACAGACTGTACCTGGGTCGTGACGGAATGTCTCGGTCTGTAATATTGCAGAAATCCATGCCCCTACCCCTCCACCCCGTATACCAGGCCGCGCGCAGTCTCTTTCTGCCGGACCAGGTAGCCGCCTTCGATCAGCCCAGCAACCAGGCCGGCGTCGATCAAGGCCGGTTTCGTGTTGGGCACAAGCAGCGCTGCCTTGTTGTCGGAAACAATGATAGAGGCTCCGCGCTTAACTTGGGCTAAAAGGGTTGTGGCCTCATCATGTGAATCGGCGAGGGGCGGGACCGGTGAGCAAACCGGGCAATTATCGAAGCTGCCGGGCAGCCAGGCGGCCAGGTGCTGCGTTGCACCGCCCAGGCAAAACTCATGCGCCCGATTGGTAATCTTGACCTTTCCGGTCAGTCCCTTCTCGCCGCCGATATCTTCGAACGCCTTTTCGCCCAAATCGTGACGGGTCAAGGGCAGCCGGCGCGGGATCATGATTAATGGCCTGGTGATTTTCTTCGGATCCGGGTCAACCGCCACATGCGCAAAGCCCTGCTCACTGGCGACCGGCATCCAAACTTTTTTGCCGGCATTCCAATTCGCCGGGTCAGGGTCGTAAATCGAGAAGATGGGAAAACCGTCTTGTGGTAATGCTGTCTTCGCTGCCATCGTATTTTATTTTCTACCTCCCTGCCCTTGCGAGCAGGGAGGATTTTTTTGGGATTGAATAATTAGATGGTTGCCCGTTCGAGGGCTTCCGGGGAAAGGTCTTCTACATCGAGCTTGTTCGGCGCTTCCCATAAGAGCCTGGCGGCACGGAGCTGCAGGTCATTCAATGCGCCTGAGCGATGAAGCATCGTCATTGCAGCCTGGTAAAGCCGGTCATCGCGACCATAGGCATCGCGCAACTTACCGAAGGGGCAAACGCGAACCACCACCGCCAAGCGTACCAGCGAAGCCGCGTGAGATGCCAGGGAGATGCACTCGTGAGTTTCAATCGCTTTTGCCGCACCGATCTCGACATCATTCTCGGCAAGATCGGCCAGGTCGCAATCGGACTTCGGGTAGATCACCGCCAAAGCGCTGGCCAGGGCATGCACGGCCATAAGAGCGGGATCGTGCTCTTCCATCAAGCGCGTGTAAAACCCCATAACTTCAGGGGATTCGCCTTTGAGATTAGGCTCGACATTTTCATAGTAAGCGGCCTGCCAGCGCCGAAAACTGGCCGCCAGCCGGAGAGCCATCTGCGCCATCTGGCGCGCATGATTTTGGGTAAGATTTGCCATGCTAACTCCTGCATTCCTGTCTTTCAGCGATTTCGATTGGCGGGCAAGGGATGTCCGCCGCTTCGAACAGCGCGCTGACTTTGGCTTTCACCCACGCCAGGTCTTCTGGCTGGTCAGGCCCAGCGCCAAGCTGATCATTCCCATACGTGGATATGTAAACAGCCGGAATATCAACACCCCACATCCAGACACACTGCCCTACCGGGTGACAGTCCTGCGCAAACATATCGTTATGGCAGAACTGGAATCCATCCCAACCCTTGGGATGATCCTGGGCCGTACACCAGATTTGAAAGCCGGACGGGCCGGGTTCAATGAGATAGGGGGATTGGCCAGCCATTTCTCCACGCTCAGGATCGAGGTGGGCTGCCGCATAAAACAGGAGATGCCGGAGATCGGCATTCGTCAACAATCTGGTCGTCATCAGGTCCTCCAAAACTTGCTACACGTCGTCGTAAGGTCGTCATAGGTCGTCGTCATAAAAAGGTCATCGGGGGTCAGGTTGTTCGGTCACCATCCTTTCAGCAACGAAAAACGACCACGCAAAATAGAACCCAAGTGGGCCTCTCGCAGGTCGTTAATAAGTCGGGGTGATCGCATTTTGCCATGATACTCTATCCAATTGAATTCCGTCGCCATTCACAATATACACCTCGAAAAATCTAATGTCAATACCAAAACAAGTGTTTTTAATGCTATAAGCCTCGAATTACCTTAAAAATTCCAAAATATATTGACAATACAAAAATATTCGTGCTACACTGTGATCATGTTCCCCCCCTTTCCCCTGTTACTCGGATGGCGATCCGATGGGGATGAAGTAAAGACGGAGTACGAAAATGGCAAAAAGCAACAAAAGCGGTGTTCCTCCCGCTACTCGAGGAACAAGTCCCTGGAATTCTGCTCAGGCAAAAGCGTCAGAAATCACCTTGGGAAGCATGACAAAAGTTCACAAGGTGAAACGGTTTGGGCACGGCGGCAACGACTCCTTTGTTTGGAAAGCCACCTGCCCCACCCCACCCACCAATGATCCCGATTTGATGACCGAGATCAGGGATTTTGTTGGCGGTCTGTTTCGGTTGGGAGACATCCGCAAGACGGCCGACAAAGGCTACTGGCCCAACGGGCTGGTTTTCGTGCATATCGAAAATCCCAGTCACCGGATTTGCGTGAATGCCCGGCAGTTGAACGAGGTTCAATAATGGATAATCTTCAGCTCGATCCCAGAGCGCATGCGCTGCGGCCCGTTCGAGCAATCCCGGGCAAAAATTGCTTCCGGCATTACGAAGCAACCACTTTCCCAAACAAGCCCTTCGCCGGCTGCGAGCTTTGGCTGCGCAGGTGCCAGGCAGTAGGCTTCTTGAAAAAAGATGCCGGCAACCTGGTCATAGATGTGCTCGACGAAAACGGCGATATATAGCAAGACAGCCCGCAGACCCGCCAGGGCATAAAGTACCGGCGGGCGAAGCGGAAGTTCAAAGTCGAGGTATGTAGACCCTAATCCACCCCA
>JAVEVM010000559.1:0-3720 GCA_034005055.1 Desulforhabdus sp.
GTCGGAGCGTACATCACTTCCGTACTCAATGTGTGGCTGTTTACTTCCGATAGAGTGTTCGGAGCGGCCGTATTGCCCCCGTCCAGTGTACTCTATCTGTTCCCCGTGACTCTGTTGATGGGAGGAATTGGGGCGGCGCTGGTAGGCTTGCTGGTTGCCGTTCCATCGTTCAAGACACGGGGCGATTATCTCGCAATCATCACCTTGGCTGTAAATTATATCGTGAAGAGCTCGATCGAGAACATTCAGGGAATAGGAGGCGCCCGCGGGTTCATGGGAATGCGCAGCGTAGTCAATGCCATGCAGGCCATCGCCGACATCCCCTGGATAATGATTTGGGTATTTGCGGTTACCGGATTATCGGTGTGGATTATTTATCGATTCGTGAATTCCACTTATGGAAAGGGTGTTGTAGCCATCCGCGATGACGAAATTGCTGCGGAAATCATGAGCGTCGATACCCGCCGCATAAAGATGACCGCTTTTATGCTTTCCTCGGGGCTTGCAGGCGTGGCCGGAGGGCTGTTCGCCCACATTTTGGGCTATATCAATCCGGGGACCTTTACCATTATGAAATCAACCGAGATCATGGTGATGGTTTACCTAGGCGGTATGGGATCTTTAAGCGGCTCTGTTCTGAGTGCAATTGGCTTCACGGTCATTCTGGAGCTGTTTCGTCCGCTGCAGGTGGCAAAATGGGTGGTGATTCCTCTACTGCTGATTCTCTTGATGCTGTTCAGACCGGAGGGACTTTTAGGTAATCGTGAACTTACCGATGTGTTTCCCCGCTTGCGTCGGATGCTTGCTCCACAGGGGAGGCGGGCGTAACGATGGCGGTGCTGGAAATTAAAAATCTCACTCATTATTTCGTCGGGCTGCGAGCTGTTTACAATTTCGATTTAAAGCTGGAAGGGGGAGAACTGCTCGGGCTGATCGGCCCCAACGGCGCCGGCAAGACCACTGTCTTCAATCTGGTGAGTGGTTTTTACCAGCCGTCCGAGGGAGAAATCTGTTTTCAAGGCAAGAAGATCAACGGGCTTCGCCCGCATGAGGTGACCGCATTGGGAATGGCCCGCACCTTCCAGAACATTCGTTTGTGGAACACCTTGACGGTATTTGAAAACCTTTGTATTTCACAGCACTATCAACTCGGCTACGGGCTGCTCGGACCGATCTTTCAAACTCGCAAATATCTCGCCAGCGAAAAGCGGGTGCACAAGACTGCGGAAGAAATCCTTGAAATTCTCGGCATGCGCCATTACTCGGACGAGCTGCCGAAGAACTTACCATACGGTCTGCAACGACGGGTGGAAATCGGTCGGGCCCTTTGCATTCGCCCTAAGCTGCTGCTGCTGGATGAGCCCGCAGCTGGGATGAATCCGGGAGAAGTGGACCAGCTGATCGAGCTGATCCGCTGGATAAGAGATGAGTTTGCGTTGACCATTTGGCTGATTGAGCATCACATGCGGGTTGTGATGAACATTTGTGAATGGATAGAAGTATTGGATTTTGGAGAGACCATTGCCCGTGGTACTCCGGAACAGGTCAGGCAGAACCGGCGAGTTATCCAGGCCTATCTTGGAGATGCGGATTCAGCCCATGCTTGAAATTGATAATCTGCACGTACGCTATGGCAACATTGAGGCTTTGCATGGCATCTCCTTCCGGGTGAAGGAGGGCGAGATCGTGGCCCTGCTGGGAGCCAATGGAGCCGGAAAATCGACCACCCTGATGAGTATTATGCGGCTGGTTCCGCCGGAAGGTCCGGTTGTTACCAAGGGGCGGATCAGCTATAAAGGGGAGGACTTGCTCCCGGTGCCTGCCCATGCAATCGTTGCCAAATACGGAATCGGGCTCGTCCCGGAAGGACGTCACATTTTCGGCAACCTGACAGTTTATGAAAATCTTAAACTGGCTACCTATGCCCGCAAGGATCAGGATCAGATGCTCCGTGATTATGAACGGGTGTTCTCGTTGTTTCCGCGTCTGGCCGATCGGAAACACCAGCGCGGCGATACCCTGAGCGGCGGGGAGCAACAAATGCTGGCCATGGGCAGGGCGTTCATGAGCGGCGTGCGCTTCATATTGTTGGACGAGCCTTCGATGGGACTCGCTCCACTTCTTATGCAGGAGTTGTTCCGGGTTTTGAAGCAGCTCAACGAAGTCGGAGCCACCATTCTTCTGGTCGAGCAGAATGCCCATCTTGCATTGAAGTATGCTCACCGCGCTTATGTCATGGAAGCGGGACGGATCGTCATCCAGGGGGCGGCGGAAGATCTTGCCGAGGACGCCGAGATTCGCAAGGCTTATCTAGGTTAAGGAAGGAATTGGATAATATGAAAGTGCTGATCTGTGACGGCATGCATGAGGCCGGAATTTCCCTTTTGCAGTCGGCGGAAGATATTCAGGTTGATGTCCCGGACCAGATCTCAGCCGATGAAATCAAGCAAATACTGCCTGATTACTCTGCTATGGTGGTGCGAAGCAGGACCCGTGTAACCGAAGATCTTCTGCAGAATGCCAAACAGCTGAAGGTAATCGGGCGGGCCGGCACCGGGGTGGATAACATCGATGTCCAGGCCGCAAGTGCGCGCGGCATTCTGGTGATGAATACACCCGGCGCAAACGCTACTGCTGCCGCAGAGCACACCCTGGCGTTGATGCTTGCATTGGCCAGGCATATACCGCAGGCAACCCGATCCATGCGAGACGGTTTGTGGGAAAAAAAGAGCTTTATGGGGACCGAGCTGTATCAACAAACCCTGGGAGTTATCGGTCTGGGCAAAATAGGCTCCGTTGTTGCGGACAGGGCGATTGGAATGAAAATGGAAGTGCTGGGATACGATCCCTATATTATTCCCGAAGCTGCAGCCATTTTGGGTGTGGAGTGGGTCTCCCTGGACGAACTGCTGAGTCGATCCGATTTCATCACCGTTCATACTCCGCTGACCCCCGAAACTAAGCACGTCCTCAATTATGAAAACCTTGCCAAAACCAAGCCCGGCGTTCGGATCATCAATTGTGCACGGGGCGGATTGATTGACGAGGAAGCGTTATACCAGTTTCTGATTAAAGGGCATGTCGCCGGAGCGGCATTGGATGTGTTCGAGCAAGAGCCTCCCAAAGAGAGCGCGCTGCTTCAGCTGCAAAATGTCATTTTCACGCCGCATTTGGGCGCATCCAGTTTTCAGGCTCAGGCCAATGTCGCCCGAGCTATTGCTTCACAAATTCTAGATTACTTGCAGTATGGCATTATTCGCAATGCCGTGAATTTTCCATCTATGCGCCGCAAAGACTATGAAAAAATACGTCCTTATCTGATCTTGGCGGAACAGTTGGGAAGATTGCAGGGGCAACTCTGCTCGCCAATCAGCAGGCTGGAAATTGAGTACAACGGCGAAGTGTTCGAGGAAGTCTCTTTGGAGCCGCTTACTCAGACAGCAATCAAGGGCTTGCTCGATCCCATTTTGGCCGAGAAGGTCAATCTGGTGAATGCTCCGTTGCTTCTTCAGGAGCGACGCATTCAACTGGTGACTTCCACCACTTCGGAAAAGAGGGGATACACCGGGCTTATAACTGTGAGAGTGAAGGGGCGGAAGGGTGAGTCTTCGGCGGCGGGAACGGTTTTTCCAGGAAACGAGATCCGCCTGGTATGGCTGAACGAGTATCGATTGGAATCAGAGCGGGAAGGCAGCAACCTGCTGATCCAGAATTGGGACA
>JAVEVM010000560.1:0-3720 GCA_034005055.1 Desulforhabdus sp.
TCCATACTGATATTGGCTTCTTTTGCCAGGTAACCCAGAACCGACGACACAATGAAAAGTAACCATATGGTAAGCGGCGATTGCCGCGCCGTGCTGTTCCTGTCGGATAATTCGACATATCCGACTATGATCGGCGGGGCTATAAAGTACAGGTGACCAAAATACAAGGGGGGCATGGCAACTAGGAGAAACAACGCGATTCTCATGGCATTTCTAGCTAACACTTGTTTGCTTATGCCTATTTCCTCAAATGCTTTTTTCTCATGCAATCCGTTCTTTTCCAAAAGATGCTGAACCATGATGATGATCAGCGCCATAATACTCACGGACAACGTATAAACATGGCTGTCCGTGCCTATAAAGACGGGGAGAATACACGCACACACGATGGGCACAAAAGTGGTGCCGAACGCGGTAAGGATGACCATGGTAAAGACAAAGGCAAGTGCAAGCTGAAATGGAAGGGAAACATGAATATGCTTTACAATGGCAACTCCTGCAAAGGCACTTAAGGTTATGGTGATCCACAAAACCGTTTTGCTTACGTTCCAAGGCTGTTTCCTGGCAAGCCAAGCTCCGGTGACCAGCGCGGCAATCTCTGGGAAAATGATCTCTTTCTCACCGGTTAATTCAGCCACAGCAACCATGCAAAAAGTCATTGCGGCAGCCATAAAGCACTTCAACCCTATTTTTGTTTGCGTCTTCATAGTACGATCACCATCTTTCGCGCAACTCGGCGGGGCAGCCGGAATCACTCCGCTGGCTGTTTAGTGATGAGACCCCCTTTTCAAAGCCTACACGGAAATGGCTTTGGGTGCCGGTCACTCGCAGCTTTCATGACTCATGCCAAACCCAGGGTATTGCATCCTGGAAAATCTTAATCTGATTTCACACTAGGCAGACAATGAAGGCAGGCCAATAGATTTGAAGCGGCAAGAGATGCTCCGGCAGTGTGTTATTCAGCGGAAAGGAGATAGTCCGCTACAATGCACAATGCCGAGCGCACCAAGATCTGTTTCCTTGTTACCGGTTTCGCTGCAAAAAGGAGGATGTGCAGCTTCCCGTCGGCAATGGCAAATGGCTTTATTGCGAGGCTGTCGACGGCAGCTCGGAGTCCAGCACCTCTCGGACCTTGGCAGCCAATCCTTTGGCGGTAAAGGGCTTCTGAATGAATTGAACCCCTTCATGAAGCACGCCTCGATGGGCAATGATATTGGCCGTATAACCCGACATATAGAGCACTTTGAGGTGGGGGTTTATTGCGGCCATTTTGGCAAAAAGCTCTCGGCCGTTCATCTTGGGCATCACGACATCGGTCAGCAGTAAGTGAACCGTATGGTGGTTGGCTCCCAGGATCGTCAGCGCTTCATGGCCGTCTCTGGCTGCAAGGACATGGTATCCTTGGGCGCTTAGGATGGAGTTGGCCAGGTACCGCACTTGATCATTGTCCTCAACCAACAGAATGTGCTCGTAGCCTTTCAATTCAGTGGGTGCCTTTTTGCCGTTACCGGATGAGGCCGCCTCCCTGGTCGAAACAGGGAGATAGATTTTAAAGACCGTACCTTTTCCCGGCTCACTGTAGACCCAGATGTTGCCGGCGTGCTGTTTAACGATCCCATAGACGGTGGCTAAGCCGAGGCCGGTGCCCAGCTCTCCCTTGGTGGAAAAAAACGGTTCGAAAATGTGCTCGCGAATGCTTTGCTCCATGCCCAAACCGGTATCACTCATGCTCAACAGGACGTACTCCCCTGGTTCCACCCATTGGCCGGTTTTGGCATAGGCTTCATCAATTCTAACGGTCGCGGTTTCGAGCAATAAGACTCCGCCGTTTGGCATGGCATCGGAAGCATTGACGGCAAGATTCATGATCACCTGCTCAATCTGGCCGATATCCCCCATGATCGACCGGACATTGGGGGACAGCACGAGCTTCATTTCGACATCTTCCGGAATGGTGCGCCGAAGCAGCTTTTCGAAGCCGGTCACCACCTGATTGAGGTCGAGCGGTTTGAACTCCAGAGTTTGACTGCGGCTGAACGCGAGAAGCTGGCGCACCAGATCCCTCGCTTTGAACCCGGCACTCAGCATTTGCCCCAGATATTTCAACTGGGTTTCGCTGCCGCTCAGATGGTCCCTAAGCATTTCCCCATACCCTATAATGGGAGTGAGGAGGTTGTTTAAATCATGGGCTACCCCACCGGCCAGTCGGCCGATTGACTCCACCTTTTGAGCCTGCTGCAGCTGTTTTTCCAATTGGAGCGCATTGGTAATGTCACGATTGGTTGCAATGTAATTGACCGTGCCGCCTGTTTCATCGTGCACCGGTGAGATAACTGCTTCTACGGTATACAGAGCTCCATCTTTTTTCCGGTTGGTGATGCGGCCGGTCCAGGTTTCACCTTGAAGCAGCACATCCCACAGTTCTTTATAGAAAATGCGGTCGTGTTTGCCACTCTTGAGAATGCGCGGGTTCTTGCCAAGCACTTCTTCGCGCGTGTAGCCGGATACTCTCTCAAACATCGGATTCACATACTCAATGACACCGCCGCCATCGGTGATAATCAGCATCTCTCCGGACTGCTCGATGGCCGATATGAGCCGGGACTGATACTCTTCGGCCCGTTTGCGATCCCGGTTGGAGATGGCCAGCGCCAGTTGGTCGGCAAGCTGACAGGCGAAGGCAATTTCGTCCTCCTCCCACTGATGAGTATTTCCCACGTGCTCCAGGCAAAGGATCCCGAAAGGTCTGCTGCCGGAGCGGATAACGGCAGCCAATATCGAAGCAATCTGATTGGGCTGCAGGTAATCTTCTACAAACGGGGCTGTGCGGGGATCGTTTAGGGCATCGTATACGTCAACATAGGTAGCGCCCATAAGTGCGGCAAATTCTTTGTGATGTTCATGTTTTTGAAAAGCGGCTCCGGAAATATGTTGCTTCTCTGCGGCCTGATAGGTATCGATGTTGTTCAGGCGATTGCCCTCGTCTTCGAGCAGCCAGATGCCGGCACGATCCGCACCTATTGCACCGGTGACCGCCTCGGTCAGCTCTTTGGCCAATTCCGTTACTGCGCCCTCGGCAAGATTAGCTGAGCCGGCGATGGCGCTAATTGCCTTGGCTTCCAGTTGCCAGCGCTCCGTTTTTCGGCGGCGCGTCTCTTCAGCTTGCATCCGTTCCGCTATTTGCGCATGCCGGTGCTCCTCGTGAGCCAGCAAAAGGCCGACCAGAAACATGCCGGTTAAAATAGCAGAGCCGTAAGGCAGGGTCATTCTCTTGGTCAGCTCCCAACCGGTATGGAAATCTCCGACAAACAGAAAACCGGGCAGGATGATGATTGTTGCAACCAGCGCAGCCACGAAAGCTTTCGGAAGAGTATCGATACGGTTTCGCAGCTGATAGACGCCGATGCCCGCTAAAGCGGACAAGCAGACCCCGACAGCGCCGGCGAAAACACCTCCGCCGCCCAGGTGATAGCGATACAACCCAGCCATGGCAGCGCTCACGACCGCGGATAAAGGGCCGCCAAATGCGCCACTTAGAACGACCATGGCATTTCGTTGGTCGACGATCACCCCTTCGTGTACGGGAATCTTGACATGCATGCAACTGACGGCAAATAGACCGAAAAAAAGCCCCAGTAAAACCTGACGTCCAAGCGTGCGGGATCTTTCAAGAACGCGAAACAACAGTCCGTAACTGGCGACAAGCACAATGAAAATGGC
>JAVEVM010000561.1:0-3717 GCA_034005055.1 Desulforhabdus sp.
GCCTTCCGGCTCGATGGAATGGACCCGGGACCGAATGAAGCGCACACCGTGCTCCTTGGCCCGGTTGTAATATTGCTCGAATTCCTTGCCGTAGGTGCGCATATCCATATAAAAAATGGCCGTATCGAGATCGGCATGAGCGTGCTCTTTGGCGATCACCGCCTCCTTGATGGCGTACATGCAGCAGACGGCCGAGCAATAGGAATTGTCGCAGGCGTTGATATTGCGCGACCCGACGCACTGGAGCCAGGCAATCTTGTGGGGCTCCTCGCGGTCATAGGGGCGCATCAGGTGGCCGCGGTACGGTCCGGAGGCGCTCAGAATTCGCTCGAACTCCAAGCTGGTTACAACATTGGGGAAGTTGAGATAATTGTAAGTGTCAAACCTTGCGGGATCGAACACCTCGTTGCCCGGAGCCAGGATCACCGCACCCACTTCCAATTCGGTGGTGCGCGGCTGGTCGTCGTAATGAATCGCTTCGGCCAGGCAGACCTTTTCGCAAAGTCCGCAGCCGATACAGACATCCCGATCGATGGTGAAGCCGCGCGGGATAGCCTGGGGATATCTCATGGAGGTGGCCTCTCTAAGATCGAGAGCCTGGTTGAACTCGTTGACCGCGGTAGCGGGGCAGACCTGCCGGCACTGGCCGCAAGCGGTACAGGCAGCCAAATCGATGTAGCGCGGCTGGCTTTTCACGGTAGCTTTGAAATTGCCGGCCTCTCCTTCAATCGTATCCACTTCGGTATTGGGAATAATGTCAATGTTCAAATGCCTGCCGACTTCGACCAGCTTTGGGGAAATGATACACATGGCGCAGTCGTTGGTCGGGAAGGTTTTGTCCAGCTGGGACATGATGCCGCCGATGGTGGGGGACTTGTCAACCAGATGCACAAAATAGCCGGAGCTTGCCAGATCCAGCGATGCCTGCATTCCGGCAACTCCGGCGCCGACCACCAGCACGGCCCCTTTCTTTTGATCGTTCTTTGAGTTTGCCATAATCACCCTCTTTACATTTTATGTAACGAGATGCGGATCAAGCTGAGCTGCCAGGGCACAGCGAAGGCCCGCAGCCCATTATGCCGCTAATCTTATGAATTTAGGAGTGGAGCCTTCATAACCTTTCAGATCGGCCAGCCCCCGCCTTTCCAAATCATTGAGCTTCAATGAGACCGTATACACGGGCAACTGGGTCCTGGCAGCCATTTCTCGGACGGACAGAGGACCCTCCTTGAGAGCTTCCAGGATCAATGCCTTTTGGTATTCGTCGACGGCAACCTCTTTTTCCAGCTCTTGAAAAGCTTCGAGGCTCAGCTTCTCATGGTAAACATTCCCGCGTTCCGTGAGATGCCGGTCCATCCCGGTGAGCCAGCGCATGCGAGCGGATTTCAGAGCCCCTTCAACCGCCGCCAGCTGAAGCTGGTATTTTTCCCGGTCGAATGGACCCAATTCCGCAGTCAGCCTGGTCAGAGCCGTGACGGTATCCGCAAACAGCTGCCCTTCCGCTGCACTCACCCAACGCAGCGCCATCCGCTCTTTGCCAATGCCGGATGCGTCCAGCAGCGTCTCGACAATCTTCATGCGCTTGGATGCATATACATTACCTTCCAGGTAATGGCAGTCTCCGAGGTGTCACCCGAACACCGAAACTTGATCGTACCCGCTTTTGAGCCCTTCGATCACGTATAGCGGATCGACTCGACCGGAGCACATCGTTCGGATGACCCGCAGACTGGACGGGTACTGGAACCTTGAAACACCTGCCAAATCAGCTCCCGCATACGCGCACCAGTTGCATAGAAACGCCAGGATTTTCGGTTCAAAGGTATCACTCATATCTCGTCTCCCTTTCAAAAATTACTCTGCACAGACTTCGGGATGCATCTCAAGCAATAGTGTATTGCATCCCAAAGCCTGCAAACTCTGCTAAATATGTCCTCCGGCATGAATAGCTGCAATGATCTGGCGATCGCGGAAGTGTTTCATGTCGATGGTTTTCTGGGGGCAAGAGGCGGCGCAAATTCCACAGCCTTTGCATGAAGCGGAGATGTTTTCAGCTCGATACCCTTTGCCGTGCACTTTTACCAGTCGAATGGCACCGAACGGACAGGAGGCCTCACACAAACCGCAGCCAATGCAATTTTCCTGATCGACTACCGACACAATCGGTTCCACTTCGACATACGGCTGGCTCAGCACGGTCGCCGCTCTGGCGGCCGCCGCCTGCGCCTGAGCTATCGATTCCTCAAGAGGCTTCGGATAGTGCGCCAGGCCGGCGACGAACACGCCATCGGTGGCGAAGTCGACGGGGCGCAGCTTCATGTGAGCTTCCAGGAAGAAGCCGTCCTGATTGATGGGAACCTTAAAGTAGTTGGCCAGCTTGTCCAGATCCTTCGGAATAATGGCGGTGGCCAGGTTGAGGTGATCCACATAGAGCTGGATGGGCCGACCGAGAATGTGGTCGGTCACAGTGATCTTCAGCTTTTCTTTGCCGTCAAGAGTTGCTTTTTCAACCAGCGGCTTGTTGTCCAGAGTATAACGGATGAAAAGCACACCCAGCTCACGAGCTTTCCGATAGAGCTCTTCCCGCTGACCATAGGTGCGCAGATCGCGGTAGAGGATATAAACATCCAGGTCGGGCTGCTTGGTCTTCAAGTCGATAGCCTGCTGGACAGAGGCCGTACAGCAGATCTTGGAGCAATAGGGGCGCTGCGGCTCGCGGGAACCGACGCACTGGATGAACGCCACCGCTTCGGCCTGTTGCAGCCTGTCGGGCTCCCTGGCAATCAGATCTTCCAGATCGTGCCACTTGGTCACCTTATCCGACTGCCCGAATAAGTACTCTTCCGGATTGTAAGAATGAGCTCCGGTGGCCAGAATGGCGACTCCATGCTGCAATTCCCGCACGGACCCGTTATTTTCTATGGTGGTGAAGAAATTGCCCACAAAACCAGTTACTTCGTTAATCTTTGCAGCTGTGATCACCTCAATGTTTTGATGTCCGAGCACCCGGGCACTGAGATCTTTCACAAAAGAGGCAATATCTTCGCCCTTCCAGGTCTGTTTGACCTTGAGGGCGTGTCCGCCGAGCTGATCGTTTGCTTCCAGCAGAAAAGTCTTGTAGCCTTGATCGGCCAAATTGACGGCCGCACTCATGCCGGCAACTCCACCGCCGATAACCAGCGCATTGTGATTGAGCTCCACCTGCAGGCGCTCGATGGGCTCCAGCAAAGCAACCTTGGCAACAGCCATGCGGACCAGGTCTTTTGCCTTTTCAGTTGCCTTCTCCGGCTCTGCCTGGTGCACCCAGGAATCCTGATCCCTGATGTTGGCGAATTCGAACAGGTAGCGATTCAAGCCCGCTTCCCGAATGGTCTCCTGAAACAGGGGCTCATGGGTGCGCGGCGTACAGGCCGCTACCACAATGCGGTTGAGCCGGTGCTCTTTGAGAGCATCGCGCATCAACTGCTGGGTGTCCTGGCTGCAGGTGAACAAATTGTTGGCCACAAAAACCACGTTGGGCAAGGTTTTCGCGTAATCGCGCACGGCCGGCACATCGACCACACTGCCGATATTGATCCCGCAATGACAGACGAAAACCCCGATGCGCGGCTCATCGCCGCCGACCGGCAGCTCGTCGGGATAGGTTTTGGATTTGACCAGCGTGTTGCGGGACTCCGCCAGCGAAGCGGCCGAGGCGGCCGAGGCGGCCGAAGCCTC
>JAVEVM010000562.1:0-3715 GCA_034005055.1 Desulforhabdus sp.
AAGGATTCGCTGCTTGTCGGACGAACCCTGCGGGAGCTCAATTTTCGCGTCCGCTACCGAGCCAGCGTGCTGGCAATCAAAAGAAACGGCGTTCTTCGTCGAGCTTTTCTGCAGGACGTCCCTCTTCAAAGCGGCGATATTCTCTTGATGCAAGCGCTTCGATCGAGCATTGACGCCATCAATAAAAATCCCGATTTTCGTTTGCTGGAGACAGAGACCGCGGATCTCTTCGGTCTGCACGAAAGACTCATGTGTGTGCGGGTTCCGAAAGATTCCGCACTGATATCCAAGACAATCGAAGAGACCGGTTTCGGGGAAGTCCTCGATTTGACGGTAGTCGGCATCATTCGTGGCGAGCAGTTGGTCTTGGCTCCCCGGCAATCGGAGCGGATTGAAGCCGGCGATCTTTTGCTGGTGGAAGGGAAAAGAGAGAATTTAAGCACCTTGCAGGTATTAGAGAAGCTTCATATTGAATCGCAGCAAATACCGGATATCAGCCAGCTGGAATCGGGCGAGACGAGTCTCGTCGAAGCCATTCTTTCGCCGCATACCACGCTGATTGGGAAGACATTACGTCAGCTGCATTTTCGTGAAAAATACGATCTCAATGTTCTTTCCATATGGCGCGAGGGAAAGCCGCACGGCGACCTGGAGATTGCCGACATGACGCTGCGCTTCGGGGATGCATTGCTGCTTTACGGGCCGTTGGAAAAGCTGCAGGTGTTGGGAAAGGAACCCGATTTTGTGTTATTGAACCGGGAGGCTCAGGAAGTGCCGCGCTGGGAGAAAGCGCCGCTGGCAGTGCTATTGATGGCTGTTATTCTGATCCCGGTCACTTTGGGCTGGCTGCCGATTGCCATTGCAGCATTGGCGGGAGCTACCTTGATGGTTTTGACCGGCTGCCTCACCGTGCAAGAAGCGTATCGTCATGTCGAATGGCGCGCCGTTTTTCTTATCGCCGGCATGATTCCTCTATCGATTGCCATGCAGAAAACGGGTACGGCAGAATTTTTGACTCGGGGCGTGGTTTCCGTTGTCGGTCAGTATGGACCGCTTGCCACCCTGGCCGGATTGTATCTGGTCACGGCAGTCGCGGCCCAAATGATCCCAACAGCCGCCGTAGCTATGCTCATGGCACCGATTGCATTGGACACCGGAGTCGATCTCGGCTTTTCCGCGGAATCACTCGTTATGGCGGTAGCTATGGCATCCTCAGCCAGTTTCATGAGTCCCGTGGGGCATCCGGCCAACACCCTGGTGATGGGACCGGGAGGGTATCGCTTTACGGATTACTTCAAAGTCGGCCTCCCTCTTACGCTGGCGGTGTTTGTGGTGGTTATGATTGTTCTGCCGCAGGTTTGGCCGATTGTACCCCGCTAAACGATCACTCGATTGCGCTCTTGCCTGTACGGTGCGAAGGATGCCATGCTAGGCGTTTCGGTACCGACACAACGATTCCTGGTCGCTCCACAATCTGCTGCCATGATTCGGCGGATGCAATTGCAGGTGGTAGAGTTGAACCAAGAAGTGATAAAATTGATATTGTTTCGTTGCCAAATGCAAAAGGCCAGGGTTTTATGCAAAAGCGCCTTCTGAGTGCAGAGGGTTGAGGTTGCAGGAAAGGTTCCGATAGTACATCAATCAAAATCGGCAGTTCTTGTCTTGCCGCCGGCTGTAGCTTCCCGGGAGCGATGTCGGTTGACAACTCCTCAGATGGATCGTTGATGTAGATGCTTGTAAGACTCAAATCGGGGTTAGGAATCGCCATTCCGCCTATTTTCCCATGGGAATCCCGCAACGCCAGCCTACTGAAGATTCGCAGCGCCGGCGCATTCCATCCCGACCATATAACGACTCGGTTATGCCTCCAGCTGCTCGATTCGGATCTAAGCGACGGGACGTGCAGATCATTGTTGGACGTTGGCTGCGGATCCGGCATTCTGGGCCTGACAGCGGCTCGCCTGGGGGTTCCTTGTGTAGTCGGATTCGATATAGATATCAGAGCCGTAAGAAATTCCATCCGCAATGCAGAGACCAACCACTTAGGCCGCAGCTCTCATTGGTTTGTAGGGACATCGGAGGTGGTTGCAGGAAATTTCGATTGTGTCGTTGCTAATCTTCCTTATGACCTGATTTGCGGTATTTTGGGGGATCTTTCACGATTGATTAATTGTGGCGGTAAGCTTATTCTTTCAGGCTTTCAGGACATCAATTGGGGTCCCCTCAGCACATTACTGGCAAATCTTGGATTGACCGTCAAACAGTTGCTCTCCGGAGATCGCTCTTTTTACGGCATTCCTCCTTCGGGTAGCTTCACGTGGATGGCGGTGCTTTCGGCTTCGGCTTCGGCTGAAGATTGCAGGAATAAGGAAGGATTATAGATGTCAGAAAAGGGCATAGTGTTTTTTCCCGACCCAATTCTGGAGGCCACACCCAGGGACTACGGTCTGGAATCTTACGAGGAGGTATTCTTCCCGGCAACCGACGGTACTCGATTGCATGGCTGGTTTGTCGAGGGACCGGATCGACGGGCAGTGCTGGTCTGGTTTCACGGCAATGCCGGCAATATCAGCCACCGCCTCGACAGTTTGAAAATGATGCATAAAAGGTTGCGAATTCCTATCTTCATTTTTGATTATCGCGAGTATGGTCTCAGTGAGGGATCCATCTCGAAGGCAGGAACATTTTTGGATGCCCAGGGAGCATATCGGTATATCACGGAGCAGAAAGGATTCCCTCCTTCCTCGGTCATCCTTTACGGACGCTCATTGGGAACGGCGCTGGCGGTTTATATTGCCAGTAGAAAGGATTCACTGGGGGTAGTTCTGGAGGCTGCCTTCACTTCCACAGATGATGTGATGAAACTCTATTCTCCTTACTATCTGCCCCAAGCAACCGGCGCAAACAAATATGACAATCTGTCACTGATAGGACTGGTCGCGTCCCCTGTGCTGTTTATCCACGGACAAATGGACCATACCATCCCGATCTCCATGGCGAAAAGGCTTTATCAGGAAACCCATGCTCCGAAATATTTTTTCGAGGTTCCAGGTGCTGATCATAATGACACCTACCTGGTGGGGGGAAGCAAGTACTTGAGTGTATGGAGCCAATTCATTAAAAAATGTCTGGATCGCAAATCGACGGCCGGCACAATAACCGGGTAGACGCCCACAGCCGATTCAAGTGTGGCGGGAGGTTAGTGGAATGTTCAAGCATATTCTCGTACCCACGGATCTCACAGAGAGAACCAACGAGGCGCTCGATGTAGCAGTCAAATTGGCCATGCAAAGTGCAAGCAGGCTTACTCTGCTTCACATCATCGAAACCATAGAAGATGCCGAATTTGAGGAGTTCGAGGACTTCTACGCCAAGCTGAACCGGCGTGCGCAAAAAATCATGCAGCAGTTGGCGAATCGCTATGCCGAGGAAGCTTTAAGCATTGCCCGTGAAATCTCCTATGGCAAAAGAGTCGTTGAAATTGTCAGATTTGCTCAAGCCAATGACATCGATCTCATTGTGCTCAATTCGCACAAGGTAGAGGCCGAGGAAACGGTGCAAGGCTGGGGGACTATCAGCTACAAGGTGGGCATTCTTGCCCGATGTCCGGTTATGCTGGTGAAATGATTGAGCGGCTCGCGGGTGTACCTGATGATACGGCGCATCATGCATATCGATATGGATGCTTTTTATGCCGCGGTAGAGCAGGCGGACC
>JAVEVM010000563.1:0-3711 GCA_034005055.1 Desulforhabdus sp.
GCGCGTCGATCTTCAATTGCCAGGATATAGCCATTATGTACAGCTAGTGCTATAGCAGAACACTCACCCGCACCCAAACGACCACTGGCCGAAAGAGTCCCAAACAATACCAGCGCTTCCGGATCGTTGACGCTTATCTGACGAATGGTGTCATTTTCCAACGCGGATGCGAACCGCGCTTGCTGCTCAGAGTAATGATCCGTGATTTCACCAGCGACATGATCAGTGACAATGAAATCATGCGAATGATGGGCAAAGAGATCCATGCGATCGATCCGCAGGAAATTGATAAGAACCGAGGTATCCGAAACGATAATAGACTGTCTGGCCTGAACCATACCCCTGCATTACTCTCCGCGGGCGGCTTCACCAAGCTCAAGCAGTGTATCCGACGAAATTGATAGGGCTTTACCCAACTCCAACAAGCGTCCTCGGGAAATTTCTTCGCGTCGA
This sequence comes from Desulforhabdus sp., assembly GCA_034005055.1. Classification (GTDB taxonomy): domain Bacteria; phylum Desulfobacterota; class Syntrophobacteria; order Syntrophobacterales; family Syntrophobacteraceae; genus Desulfoferrobacter. The sequence continues at coordinate 454 of JAVEVM010000563.1, forward strand.
TAAGCCTCAATAGCAAGATTCAAGACTTCGATACGTAGCTCACGATCCCAGTTCTCCTCTGCATCAGGCTCATCCATGCTGATTAGATTTAACACATCGAGATAACGTCTCCCGAACTGCTCCTGCTTCAAAAGCTCCTGCGTTTCAGGTTGAGAAATATGTCGTAGGCTCTTCAGACGATAAGCAGCCGCCTGATAGCTCACACCGAAATGATGCGCAACCATTGCTACATCCTTATAGATTATCTGCTGAGAACGCGGTGGCGAACGAAGCTCTGTTTCGATGACATCACCGCTTGCTACATCAAAGATGGATTGTTCCTGGCGACTAGGCAATCCTTTATCCAAGCTGCGCAGAAGCTCGTAGACACCGTTCCTCGGCATCAGAAATGCAGCTGCAAAGGCATTGGCGCGTTTCTCCACCAGATCTACTGAATTCTGGGAGGTAGAAACCTTAATACCGTGATTCCTATCCAGCAGTGCATGCGCATACTCATGCGCATAAGAGAAGCGTTTGCGAGCCCTCGGATGCGTTGCATTCACAAGGATTGCTAGCCCCACCGAAGGACGATGGAGAAATAGACCTGACATCTGGTTGGGCAAGGACGTACCTGAAGCCCAAATACCCTGAGTACTAATCAGCTCAGAGATATCAGCTATTGGAGAACTGCCAATATTAAGTCTCCGTCTTTCCCCTTCGGCTATTTGCTCTCCCTGCGATACAGCCTCGCCTGCGTTGCGGGGTACATGCATTTCATAAGAAGGCGGACCAGAACGCGAATCCTGGCCCAAGAGCTTTTCGAGAGAGAGCCCTTCACGGCATAAGGTAAGGCAACGCTCCACTTGTTCGCGCACGTTTGGATCCTGTGCGAAATCGGCGTCAATACGATGCAAAGCGACCAAAACATCTTCTTCCTTGCTGTCTGAATCCTCATTGAGGAACCAAGTCACAGGGCGCCGATAGAGCGCGGCCAGCCGGGTTAGCTCCAACGTGGAGACGGAACGGTTGGCCGCTTCCATTTGGGTTATGGCGGTGCGAGTAACCTCAATGGCATCCGCGACAGCCTGCTGACTGAGTCCAGCGCTCTCACGGGCGAACCTTAATCGCCTTGCCACTTCATTCATCATATTGTTTTTATAATCCTTTTTAAGAAATTATCGCCTATCAAACATGAGAGGCCATTATATTTATATCGACCGCATAACGTCAAATATTGGTATTGACTGTTGGAAAATCGGACATAAAATGTATTTAATCAAATTGAACGGAAATGCAGGTGACGTATGGACAGGGACAAATCAAAGGAAGCCCGGAAAGCGTATCTCAAGCGCTTGGGAAACCCTTACGCCTCTCTCCAGGTGGAAAGCGAAGAAGAATCCTTGGGAAATCAAACTGATATATCCATCAAAGAAGGCATGCAGAGTTACATAAAGACCCTGGGGAACCCTTACGCAAAAGAGTCCTTTTTCGCTGAAGAATCCGAATCCGAGCCCGAGTCTACCGTTACCTCGGATGCAAATGCATTACCCAAGGGCAACCTTTCCAAGGAGGAGTTTCGTACGCGGTGTAGAAGTATCTTTCGAGGCTATATCCCACCCTTTGAAAAGGGGCGTATTCGCCCACACCATCGTAATTTCATCGCACGTAATGAATCCCGGCCCCCTGCTGAACGATACCGGCTCTATATGGAACTGGTGAAATACGATCTGTCTTCAACTCCGGGTCTTTCCACCTTCTTCAACCGTGAGCGAGATCTGCTGACAGAAGAAAAATTGAAAGAGATCGAAGAATCGATCAAGAATGGAAAGTAATTGCATGTTCTCCCGTTCAGATATAGAACGTTTCGCTGATGCCTGTAAAAACATCAGCAATGAGATCGCTGATGAAACCGGATTTGTTTCTGTTCGCAATCTGTTATCCCGCTTCCAAGCTAAACTTCTTATCCGGCCACTATTGGTTGAAGGAATGCTCGCATCGGATGCTTCAGGCAAATGGGCAGTATTGGTGGATAGCGAAACCTATCCTGTTTCCGAGCACGACATTGAAAAAGAAAGCGTCGCTAATCCTCTACCAAGCCGCCTGAGAAATACGATAGCTCACGAATTAGTGCATTCCTTCGCATTCAGACCCACTGAATTTGGGGTTAGGCTCTCTGGAATGAAAGCCAATGGCGATATACATCGTGAGTTGCTGAATGACATAGAACGCCATACCGAAAATTTATCGCCATTGCTGCTTGTTCCGGAATGCGCACTGGAGCGATCCCTGTCGCGACAGCGCTCTACTCTTACGGCAGATGATCTGATCCGTATCATTCACAACTTAGGAGTATCCCGCTACGTCTTGGTCAATAGATTACGGATGATTCCGCTAGGACATCGGCTTCGCCTAAACCCTGCGCTCCAGAATGTAGCTATCGGGATTGGAGCATGGGATCACACCGGAAAATCGCTTCTACGCAAGTGGCCGATATTCACGAATTTTGAACAAAACCTCATTCCAGACCTGATACTGAAACTACAGAATCAGGATAACGTTCCCGCTGATGCAGCTTTTGATGATCCCAACTTTCTATTATGTGGTGGGAAAATAAACCAGACTAAAATCCATACATATTTCGGAACGATGCAGAATCCGCACCTTGAAAAGAATCTCATCAAATGCACTGTAGAGAGCAAAAAAATAGCAAATTCATCATTTATATATACGCTGCACCGAATCTAATCTCCATAGACGATCATCACTTCGTCCACGCATTCGAAAGCGATTCCGCCTGTTGCAGCACCAGTTCCACCGCCTCCTGCTGCTTGTCCGGTGGGTACTTCCACTTCTGCAAAGTTCGCCGCACCAAAATCCGCAGCTTTGCCCGCACGCTTTCGCGCACCTGCCAATCCACTGTGGTGCTATTACGCAGTTTCTCGGTAATCTCGACGGCGATCTTCTTGAGAATGTCGTCCCCCAGTTCCCGTACTGCGCTTTCATTGTTGGCCAGCGCATCGTAGAAGGCGATCTCGTCCGGATTCAGCCCCAGCGCCGCTTCACGCTCCAGTGCCGCCTGGAAGTCCTTAGCCATCTGGATCAGTTCCTCGATGACCTGCGCCGTCTCCACCGCCCGGTTGTGGTATTTGCGCAAGGTTTCCAACAGGCGGTCGCCGTACTTCTTCTCCTGGACCACGTTGTTGCGCGCTCGCGCCTTGATCTCGTCGCGCAGCAGCTTTTCCAGCAGTTCCACCGCCAGGTTGCGGCTCTTCATCTGCC
>JAVEVM010000564.1:0-3710 GCA_034005055.1 Desulforhabdus sp.
CACCGACAAAATTCTTTCAGCGGTTCTGCGGGTGTCGCTTGGAGAGAGCGGCGAGTGTTACCTGGTCAATCGGGAAGGGAAATTTCTGGCACACAAGGAACCGAAGAGAATACTCACCGAGAATATAGCTCAATCGGACAGTTTCAAGAACATATTCAATTCCCAAAGGGATAAAATCGCCTACATCGACTACCGGGGTATTGAGGTGATAGGCGCCTCGGTAAAAGTTGGCGGAACGGATTGGGCTTTGGTGGTCGAGCAGGATAGAGCTGAGGCATTTCAAAGTGCCGATCGGCTCAAAAAATATATCTATCTGGCGATTGTACTTTCGACGTGCGGTGCGCTGATTTCCGCCTGGCTGCTGTCCAATTACCTGGTCGGTCCGATCCGCAGACTCAGCACGGCTGCCGGTCAGCTTGCCGGTGGTCAATTCGAGAGTGTCGGTATCCAAACCGACCGTACTGATGAGATCGGCTCCTTGTATACTGCCTTCCGGGACATGGCGAGGCAGCTGCAGGATCGGCAGCTAAGACTCGAAGAGAAGATTGTGCTGAGGGAAGCAGAACTGAAAAGAACGGATGTGCGATTGAAAGAAACGCAGCTGGCGGCAGCCCGATCGCAAAAGCTTGCCGCTTTGGGCCAGCTTGCAGCCGGTGTTGCTCATGAAATCAGGACTCCGCTTACTTCCCTCAAGTTGTTTCTGCAGTCGGTGGAAAGTGAGATAGCGGTTTCTATTGAATACGAAGAAGATTTTCGCATGGCGATGGATCAGGTCCGACGCATGGAAGCAACCATCAATCGATTTCTGGAGTTTGCCAGGCCGCAGGAGCCTGTTCTTGCTTTGGTCAGAGTCGAAAAACTGATCGAAGACTCCCTGCTGCTCTTAAAGCCGAGAGCCAAGCAGCAGGAGACCTCGATTCGCACCATTATCCAGGAAGGATTGCCGGAGATAAACGGCGATAAGGAGCAGCTCGGAGAAGCGCTGCTCAATTTAATGGTAAACGCCCTCGAGGCCATTTCCTTTCGCGGAGAATTGACGGTCACAGCCAGCCGAGATGAGCTTATCGAACACAACGGGCGATGGGACTGCGTTCGCATCGATATCAAGGATACTGGCCCGGGCATAGAAAAGGACAACATCATCAAGCTGTTCGACCCCTTTTTTACCACCAAAGCAACAGGAGCCGGGCTCGGATTGTCGATCGTCTACAGCACAATCCAGCGACATGGCGGAGAGGTTCAGGTCGTGAGCAATGTGGGCCGCGGGACCACTTTTTCCGTGCTGATTCCGACGAAAGTCGACGGGTGACAGGCAAGATGGAGAAGATTTTAATCGTGGACGACGATGAAGGCCTGCTCCATTTCCTTCGGCGCTTCTTTAGCAGGCAGGGTCATGAGGTGTACACGTGCAACAGCGGCGAACAGTCTCTGGAAATTGTCCGGCAGAAAGCCTTGGACTTGATTCTTCTCGACTACAAGATGTCCGGCCTGAACGGTCTGGATACCCTCAGACAAATCCGGATGGCTCAAGTCAAAACACCGGTTATCATCATGACCGCTTACGGCACCACGGATACGGCCATTGAAGCCATGAGGCTGGGCGCCTATGACTATTTATTGAAGCCCTTTGAGCGAGAAGAGCTGAAGCGACTGGCCGAAGATGCGCTGGAAGTCAACCGCCTGATGAAGGAGGTCGTCAGCTTTCCGGAAGCGAGCCAAATAGCCCCGTTGCATCCCAAGGGCATGGTGCAGATCATCGGCAACAACAGAGCCATGCAGTCGGTCTACAAGCTGATCGGGCAAGTTGCCGAAAAGAATGTTACCGTCCTCATCACTGGCGAATCTGGCACCGGAAAAGAGCTTGTCGCCAGGGCGATTTATCATCACAGCCACAGGAAGGGAAAGCCGTTCTTGGCAGTAAACTGCGCCGCGATTCCGGATACCCTGTTCGAAAGTGAGCTGTTTGGTTATGAAAGGGGTGCTTTTACGGGTGCGGAACGCACCCATATCGGCAAATTTGAGAGGTGTGACGGCGGTACGCTTTTCTTTGATGAAATTGGTGACATGCCTCTATCCACTCAGGCCAAAATCTTGCGGGTCATACAGTATGGCGAATTCGAAAGATTGGGCGGCGGCACCAGCCTGAAGGCAGACGTACGAATCATTGCGGCGACCAACAAGAACCTGGAAAAAGAGGTTGAACAAAACAGGTTCCGTGAAGACCTCTACTGGCGGCTCAAAATCATCTCAATTGAGCTTCCGCCGCTCAGAGACCGCCTGGAAGATGTGCCGGCCCTGGTGGAATACTTCCTTGGCCGATTCAATCAGGAGTACCATGCTTCCATTCGGTATGTTGAAGAGACGGCAATGAAAAAGCTCCTCTCATATGCTTGGCCGGGCAACGTGCGGGAGTTGGAAAACTGCATGAGGCGGGCGGTCCTGCTGTCCTCAGGGGAGGTGATCCTGGCCGAGCATCTGAGAATGGAGTCGGGCCCTGTAGACGCTTCTCACGAAATGAGCCGAGAGCAGCTGGCGGACCGGGTGGAAAAGAGAATCGACGACCTGATTCCTGATTTGCTGCAGCTTTCGAACGAACAATCCGATGAGAGCGTGATCGATATTGTCGAAAGAGCACTCCTCACCAAGATCCTTAAGCACAGCGCCTACAACCAGGTTAAGGCTGCCAGGCTGCTGGGCATAAGCAGAAATACTCTGAGACATCGGATGAAAAAATACGAGCTCTTCCCACCTCTCGATTGAACATTCACTCTGCACGCTGTTGGATTTCCACCAGAGCTGCTCAAAATCTGAGCAGCTGGTGCGACGTGGCAGCCCTCCTTGCCTTTACCTCTAATGCACCATTCCACCTGCTGCTTTTCAACCAGACGGTGCAGAAATATAGATCCCCCTCGGGTTGTCTGCTTCTTCAATAACTGGTTGATATACCTGAGCTGCTAGGTTCGAGCAGGCTCGTCTGCCCGTACGGCACGAATATTGCCCAATACAACTTCTGCGATTTCCGGCGACCGATCTGAACCTTTATCGTAGTTCGACAGATGAAAGACACCAGAGAAATGACCGAAATAAAAGCTGAGCAAGGCTCCCGTCGACACCGAGACTTCGCTCAAGGAGAGGTTGAGCGTGTCAATGCGAAGTTGAGGCACTTCAGGGGGGTGGCGGCCAGCGTTATGGAAGATGCCTTCGACCTGTGGCAGGAGATTTGGCTTGATTTGCAGGACAAGCGGTGTTGTGAAGAAATTCTGCTGGGGGGCGAGGGAGAAGCGAGAGGGTCACGGGAGCTCTTGTCAGCAGAACTTCTGGAAAAGCTTCACCTCCTCGGCATCCGTATTGATTATGCCAGGAGGCTTTGTGACGGTTCGATTGGAAAAGAATCCCGCAGCAGAAAAGAGGAATGACCATGGCAAAACAGTTTACAGTCATATCGGGCAATAGGGAAACCATGCAGCACACTGTGTTGCTTCCGGAAGAAAAACTCGAACATTGGAGAAATATAGTCGGAGCTGTGCTGCAGGATGCTCAAACCACCTGGGGGGAGATCTGGAAAGAGCTCCAGGGGGAGGTCACCGACGGCTGCATGGTTCTTCCTCAGGCTGAGAATGGTTTCAACCCGCGGTGCGGCTGGCGGAATTCTTGGAGAAGATGTGGCTTCTCAAGCATTATCTCGATTATGCGAGCCGTTTCTCAAGCAG
>JAVEVM010000565.1:0-3708 GCA_034005055.1 Desulforhabdus sp.
TGCGAGCCCGTTGCTGGAGAGGCGCCGGCATTTTCTATGGTAAAAGAGTGAGTCGCAGTTTTGCTGACGCCTTCATAGGTATAGCCGGCAGTGATAAGGCCTGTTTGATCGCCGCTCACCTCCGAGGTGCTGAGAGCTCCGGTCGCTGCGATGTCGGCAAATGGAGAGCTCTCGCTCCATGTGACACCGCTGCTCAGTTGCTGCGATGAGCCGTCGCTGAACGAAGCAGTTGCCGTGTACGTGGCTGAGCTGTTTTCAGGTACACTGATCGGTCCTTGAACGATAAGCTCGATCAGGGTTTGGGAGGGATGCCCGCCACAATTGGCGGGAGCATTCTTGATGTCTCGTTCAGCGGCCTGCCCGTATCCCTCAGCCAGGGCTCGGCAGGGCACAGTAGAAGGCTTGCTTACCTTTATTTTCCATTTGCTTTCGGAGTTTACAGTAGTGGTGCCGATCAGAGCAGATGATGACGAATCGGTGATCGTAATTTTCTTCCCTTTTTGGCCTTTGCCTTCGATTTTGAGCTCGAACTTGTCCGGTTTCCATTCCGCCTTGGTGATTTCAAGTCTTGTTGCAGCCATTGCCTGGGTCGCCACCAGTGCCCAGCCCAACGCGCAAAGCGACAACACGGCCCAAAAGGCGAGTCTGCTCCAATTCGGTTTTTGCCGTACTGAATCCGCCATCTTCTCTTCTCCCAATTAAAGATTAGTGATCGCGATGCGATTGAAATCATCGCCGGTGAGGGATGCAAGCAATAAGCATACCTTCTGGATAATTGTTCTTAGGTACGGTTGCTTGCCAACTGCCATAGACCACTAACAGTTTGGGATCATTGTATTTTATCTGGTGCTGTTCTTCTTGAATTCTGCAAAGTGCCTTGGATGCTGAAAAACTTCATGTGTCTGCTTTTGCCTGCAGTTTTTTGGAAAAATTGGAGGAAATCACACAGATCTTCCCGGTAGGTACAATGTTGCGACCTGGCGGGTGTGAGATGATCGCATGGTCTGGAAGGCCACGAGAACTTGATAAAAGTCCGGAGTGCGGATAAACTCACCACTGTCGACAGCCGGTTCATGCAGGCGCTGTCTTTTTACTGTCGTTCAGCATTGAGGTCACTTGAGTAGAGTTATGAATGAGAGAAATCTGGGGGAAAAACTGGCTGCAGCCTTCATTGCGGGGTGGGACGTCACGCCAACGGGCAACGGTTATCTTTTGAGCAGCGACTGGCGTTGGCCCAATGCCGATCGGATTGAAATTCATGTTCGTACCGTTGGTGAAAGAGAAGACTTGTACCTGGTCAGCGACGGCGGGGATCTTTTCAGTTTCCTGTATTCCCGGGGAATCGATTTAAGCAAAGATAAGTTAGCGCTTGGCAAGATCGGTGCTGCCGTGGAGAATTACGATGCCAAGCTGGTGGATTATCAGATCGCCAAGGGTGCAAACGAAGAAGAGCTCCCCCGCGCGATCAGATTGGTTCTCGAGGCGATTAAGGATGCTTCCCTCATACTTTGGGACAAATTTGAAAAAGGAAGTCATCTGCATTGATCGCCGGAAGGTAAACTCTCTGTCAAAATCGAACCGAGCTTTGATTCTGCAAAATGGATGAAGCCTTCTTCAAAATCCAAAGCTATTTTGAAAAAAGAGCTCACCTGTCCAACCTTCATTCCGACTTTGCCTGTCATCCAACCTGCTTACGGCCTGGCTGCAGCAGCCCGCAGATACAAGTGGCAGCGACCGTTTTTGATGTGATCGGTGCTGCCGCCCACGGGAATAAGACCCCGTCGGCCGCTTTGCAGGAAGGATTTGCGCTTGGCCTGCTTCCCGTTGACGGCCAGGATCGGATCGTACGGGTTGCATTGAAGGTCAAAAAACCCTGCCCGCACCTGACAAGTGAATTGTGCACGATCTATGAAGTTCGACCGCTGGCATGTATGCTTTTTCCGGAAAGATCCATGGTTGCCGGGAGAGCAGAGGAGCTATCGAGACAGGAGCATTTCCGAGGCTACCTTTGCATTGGGAAGGATTTTGAGGTCTCTAAAGAAAGGGTGCGGGTGATCAGGACCTTGACCGGCATGCTGCAGCAGGAGATCCTCATTTCCGACTGTTACTTATTCGGCTGCTCCCCTTTTTTTCTTGATTTGCAGGATCTATTAACTTGTTCGGTCAAACAAAAGCCAATGTCTGGAGAGCATGCCAATCCAGCACTCCAATCGACTGAGCGCTTCACTATTCAGCAATTCGACACAGTTCTGCTGCAGCTATTTGGCGGATATCATCCATTTTCTTCCATTCAAGAGAAAATTGCCGAGCTTGAGGATCTCGCGGTTCAACAAGGCTTACTTGAATCCTTACAGGATAAAAGAGCCGTGAAACGGTGCGTGCGCAGCTGCTACGATTCTCAGCGCTTGTTCAGGCCGGTGCCCGGGGGATTTAAAGCCAAACGAATGAGCCTGGTCCCCTCGGAATGCAGGTTTCTTTGAGCAGTGAGCAGTGACCAGTGAGCTGATTTTTTTCTCGTTCCCACGCTCATCTTCCTCGTTCCCACGCTCATCTTCCTCGTTCCCACGCTCCTGCGTGGGAACGCTGCCGGTGTGATTACGACGGATCGATCCTAACGGAGCCTATTATTCTTCCTCGTCCCAATCCTCCATTCCGGCGGCTCCCTCCGCAATCGCCAGCGCTTCGTATGCCGCTTCGACTATGTCTTCATCTTCGGAGGTGGTGAGGTTGCCCAGGAGAGCTAAGGAATCACTTGGCCGAATGGCGGCCAGGGCATCGATGGCAGTCAACCGCAGATCTTTGTCTGCGTCCTCGTCGCTTGCCAGCGTGGCGACGTGCTCCCAGGCCGCATCCAATCCCCAGGCGCCTGCTGCGCTAACAGCCTCGATGTGAATATCGGGATCTGTGTTTCGCAGCGATTCAAGGATCTCCACGTCGAAGCCGCGAATGAAATTCATGCAGAACACAGCCGTAATCTGCCAGTCTTCGTCTTCACTGTAGTAGGCGGCGCGCACGGCTTTGCTGTGCCATTCCTCGGGGGCGTGCACTGAGGCTTCCAGCACTTGACGTCGAAGTTCTTCAGTGGTACCGGCGTCGTCATAAAGTTGACGCAGCGACTGTCGGATTTTCGAAAACATCGGCTCCGATATAAACTCTTCCTCCTCATCCTCGAATTCCATGGTATCCACATATTCCATGGCCGGACCCAGGGAGGTAACCGCACTTCCCCGCAGTTCTTCGGATTGCTCACGGTCTTCAACAATGGCAAGGAGTGTCTCCGCGATCTCATCATTCATGACACTCAGTTCAGCGGACAACTCAGCGGCAAGAATCCGGTCGGATATTTTGGCGCTTCCGTCGGTCAGAACTGTTTTGAGATATTTACCGGTTTCTTCCGTCCATTCCCAAGCAGGAGTAATCAGTATCTCTTCCAGATTCATCTCGTTTTGCCTCCTTATGGCCGCACCGCTCTGATGTGGTATTGCCAATCTACGAATGTTCTTTTCTTTCGTCAATGCGGATTTTGGCTATGACTGGCAGTAAAATCGCATCCCATGGTCGGCAAATTTCGCAGAAACAGCGGCATTCGGCGCTTTTGGGGTTGACAAACGACCTGAGGCAGCCCCATACAGATAGGAGTCGAATTGCTACGGCATGAAGGCGGCAGGATCGGACATGTGATCTTGCGGGGCTGGTATGATAATTGCT
>JAVEVM010000566.1:0-3706 GCA_034005055.1 Desulforhabdus sp.
ACGAAACAGCAAGTCGCCTTTTTCGGCGCATGGGCTGGGCTTTGGGTCTGGCAATGGCCACTCTGTTCACCGTGCTGGGTATTCGCAATGCAAACATTGGCGGAGGAGTAGTCGCAAGCTGGGACCTTTTCATGCCGTCTTTACGTGAAAGTCTGGCGGAGCATAGCTGCATGCTCGACGAGAGCAGCATGGTCATTGCGAGAGGCCTTCTGGGCGATCGCGCGGCTCTGCTTGGAGCGGCCCGGCTGGTGCAGATCGCTCAACATGCATCAGCCGTTTAGATGGTGAAAGATCAGGTCGGGTCTGGCCGTTATCCCCCTATGGCAGACATGGGGCGGCCTATACACTTGCGGAAGACATCGCTTTCCAGAGTGTGCCTTTCAGGTTTGAGATCTATCGCCCTGCGGATAGTGGCTGCAAGTTCAGCTTCCGAAGCCTCACGGCGCAGCAGGGTCCGCAAATCGGTCTCTTCCAGCGAGAACAGGCAAGTGCGGAGCTTTCCGTCGGCTGTCACGCGTAACCGATTGCAGGTTGGACAGAAGTGATGGCTGATCGGACTGATGATCCCGATTTTCCCTATCGCACCAGGAAATTGATAATGGCGTGCAGGTCCGTTGCCGTTCTCAACCCGGACCGGTTCAAGGGGCGCCACTTTTTCCAGACGCCGCAAGATCTCATCAGAAGAGAGAAAGCTTGACGGCAGGTCGGCCTCCTGGAAAGGCATGAACTCGATAAAGCGAACATGAAACGGATAAAGGTAGGTCAAGCGGCCCAATTCCTCGATCTCATCGTCATTGAGCCCTTTCATTACCACAACATTGAGCTTGATCGGCTCAAAACCAACATCCAGAGCAGTTTCAATACCGCGCCAGACTTGTTTGAAGCAATCCTTGCGAGTTATGGCAGCGTATTTTTCAGAGCTCAAAGTATCCAGACTGACATTGATTCTCCTGATGCCGGCTGTCCACAAGCCTTTGGCAAAGTCTGTCAGCAGCAAGCCGTTGGTGGTGACGCTCAGGCTGTTTACACCTTGAATTTCGGAAATCCGCGCACATAGATAGAGCACGTCTTTTCTCACCAGCGGCTCGCCTCCCGTGATTCGAACCTTGCTGACTCCCATGCCCGTGATCAACCGCACCAACCGCATGATCTCCTCATAGCTCAAGATATCTTCATGACTGAATTTCGGCATTCCCTCTTTGGGCATGCAGTACACGCAACGTAGATTGCATCTGTCGGTGATAGAAAGACGCAGGTAATCGATGGAGCGATGAAAACTGTCAATGAGAGGTGATGGCATCAAACCGTCCTTCTGTGCGCAATTGATATTCCATTACTGCTGATCGCAACTAATCCTGTAACCCCAACTTTTCATTATGTCAATAATGGAAGAGCGCAAGAAGAACATCATGCGGGAGGCGCTTGGCACAATTACAGCCAACCGGTCATTTCCGTGAACATCCCGGCTTGCGTATTCGTATATGCTGATTCTTTCTTCCGTGAGCAATTTTCATGGTGCCGGCCACGAACAATGAATCGCAGTCCCTGTTTCCTGGCCCGAAGCGATAGTGCAAACCCCGCCGGCCAGCTCTGTGCGTTCTTTTATAGTGGAAAGCCCAAGCCCTCCACGGATTGTACGCAAATCAAAGCCTTGCCCATTATCCCGAATAGTCAATTCTATTCGCTTCTTTTTCTTTTGCAGGAAGAGATTCACCACAGTCGCCTTGCTATGTTTAGCTACATTATTCAAAGCTTCCTGACAGATTCGAAAGATCGGTGTCCGCAGCGAATCAGGAACCTGATTCTCTTCGATTTCAATCACTTTCTCAATCGAAATAGTGCTGTAGGTCTTTTGAAATTCTCGGCAGAACCAACGGATGGACATGACCATGCCTAAATCATATAAAATTCGGCCTAAATCTATTTTCAATAGTGTTTTAAGTATGTTAAAGTGAATATAGCAGCAGTTCACAAAATCCACAAGAGAAAAATCTCAATACGCAAGGCTTGTCGCGATCCGTCAGTCAGCCTGCGATATGTTGCATGTTTCAATCCTGTTCGGCTCCCAACAGTCAAGTCATTGAGAGCTGTCTTGATTCATGCTATGGTTCAGTGGAAATTTCTTCGACTATCGAGATGGAGTATCATGCTGATTTTGGGAATTGAAACATCCTGTGATGAAACTGCGGCAGCTGTTGTTGAAGATGGCCATAGCGTACTCTCCGATGTAGTCTCGAGCCAGATCTCAGTACACAGCCCTTATGGCGGAGTAGTCCCTGAGCTCGCCTCGCGCAAACACCTGGAAATGATTCTGCCGGTGATCGCCGAGGCCCTGACACAAGCAGGGAAAGAGCCTACCCAATTGGATGCGATTGCGGTGACTCAAGGCCCCGGATTAGTGGGTGCCCTCCTGGTCGGCCTGGGTACGGCGAAAGCAATGGCCTATGCTTTGCGCAAGCCGCTAATAGCGGTCAATCACCTGGAAGGGCATATGCATGCGGCTTTCCTCGGCAAGCAACCCATAACCGGCCCCTTTGTGTGCCTGGTGGTATCCGGTGGACACACTGCCCTTTATTTGGTCATGCCCAATACTCAATTCAAGCTTCTCGGGACGACTCGAGACGATGCGGCAGGCGAAGCCTTTGACAAGGTGGCAAAGTTGCTGGATTTGGGCTATCCCGGCGGGGTGACAATCGATCGGCTTGCAGCAAGCGGCAATCCACACGCGTTCCAGTTTCCCAAAGCCTATCTGGAAAAAGGATCGCTGGATTTCAGCTTTAGCGGAATAAAAACAGCCGTGGCGAATTTTGTGAAGCGCTTCGGCCCCCCGGCGGAGCAGGCGGGAGAGGACAGAAGGCAGAGGACAGAGGTCAGAGAAGAAATCAGCGAAGCGAGTAAACCTGACAAGCCACACCTATCTTGCCACATGCGACGGGCTGGAGTGATCTCAAACATGGATTCTTACAGGGTAGAAGATCTGGTGGCGAGCTTTCAGGAAGCGATTGTAGATGTACTGGTCGATAAGGCCATCATGGCGGCAGAGAATACCGGAGTTAAAGAAGTGGCGGTGGTTGGAGGAGTGTCGGCCAATCGTCGCTTGCGCGGGCGCCTCGAGGAAGAAATGCGCTTCCATCGAATGCAACTGCACCTTCCCGAGTTGAGGTACTGTACCGACAATGCAGTAATGATCGCCGCAGCAGCCTTCACGGTGTGGAAAAGAGCGGGCTTTTCACAGAATTTCATGGATCTGGATGCCGTCTCAAGGTGGTTTTATTGATGGCGGTCCGCAGGCAAAGTCAGAGCCATCCAGAGATTACTCATTACGATGACGCCATTTCTTACTCCTAGAGAGTACTATCAGCTCCACGGCGGACGGCCGCGCAAGCGCTTCGGGCAGCATTTCCTGGCACAACCTTCAATCGCCGGGCGCATTGTTGCGAGCGCCGATCTTCAGCCTTCCGATGTTGTCGTGGAGGTGGGGCCGGGGCTGGGTGCATTGACCCAATTTGTTGCTCCACAAGTCAAGAAGCTGCATCTGGTGGAACTGGATCGGGATCTGGCAGATATTTTGAGGGACCAGACAAAATCTGTTTCGGACCGCGTGATTATCCATCAGCAGGACATTTTGACCTTTGCTCTGGATGAGCTCAGCAGATCCGAACAGAGCCGTCTGGTGGTACTGGGTAATTTACCGTACAATATCACG
>JAVEVM010000567.1:0-3702 GCA_034005055.1 Desulforhabdus sp.
CGCCAGCGTTCATTCTGAGCCAGGATCAAACTCTCCAGTTTATCCCTCTATTACTTAAGACCCAGCACGTAATTCTCACTATTTAGTTTTCAAAGAACAGAGGCTCTCTCGGTGCGCCTTCAACCAACAAGCCCTACTTTTTAATCCATCTGCCGTGAGCTTGTCAAGCCTATTTTTGCTCTATGCTTCCATCCATCGTTGAGTGGGCAATTCATTTCGGTTAAATCGATCCGGTCGATCCTTCCAGTCCGCCTCAGCGAGCTTTTCTTTGTAGCAATTGTGAGCCGCCCTGTCAACCACTTTTTTTTTACCTTAGGAGCTTCTTGCCGAAGCGGCTCAACCGCTACGCAGAAGCGTCATAATAGGTATTTCCAAATTGATGTCAAGCAATATTTGGAAAAAAGTTCTCCGCTTCATATCGAGCGCTGCTTTTTGGCATACGCAGCCGCTTCTAATCCGGCCACACAGCCTTCCCCAACTGCTTTGGCCATTTGCCAGGGCGGTCCGGTGATGTCGCCTGCCGCATAGACACCTGCAACAGTGGTTTCCTGCTTTTTGTTGGTCGAAACATAGCGCATTGTTTCACTGTCGAGCGCAACGCCGAGGGCCGCTGCAAGCTCCAATGCCCCCTTGGCACCCAGCTCAATGAACACGCCTGAGCAGCTTACGATCTCATCATTGTCCAGCAGCAAAGCTTCCACTTGCTCTTTGCCTTCAATTGCCTTTACCCTGCGTCCCGGGCGCTTGACGATACCGCTCGCACTCACCTGCTGCAGCAGAATCTCACCTGCTTTGAGCTCATCATAGATAAGGTGCACTTCGCGGGCGATCATCAGTAGACCGAGAGCGCCCGAGCAGGCTGCACTCTCGTCACCGACCACTGCTACCACCTGGTCGCGAAAGAAATTGCCGTCACAGTCCACGCAGTAGCTCACCCCTTTTCCCAACAGCTCCTTTTCTCCTTGCACGTTGAGGCGATTGCGGGAGATGCCCATGGCCAGAATCACCGACCGGGAGAGAAGCGTCTCGCCCGATTCGAGGTTGATAGTGTATCTTCCATCTTGCGTGCGATCGAGTTTCAAAACATCAAGATCGAACAGGCGAGCACCGAACTTTTCCGCCTGACGCCTGCCGTCTTCAAGGATTCGAGCTCCTGTCAGGGTACCATCCAGGCAGCAGTAGTTCTCTATGTGCGCTTTGTAGAGCGAGCTCCTCTGCACCCTTCCAAGGACCGCTACATCCACCTTAGCCCGAGCGGCGTGGACTGCGGCCTGCAATCCGGCCGGTCCAGTGCCCAAAATCACAACGTCGTATTCACTATGCATGTGCTCGAATCCCTATATTCTCGGCTTGTTAAGCTCCGTTCTCATCATACGGCGCGGCTAAGTCCCAGCAGCGTGCAAACGACTGCGGTCTTCCCGATAACCATTCGACTCTGCTTACATTGGTCCATGTATGAACCTAAGCAGTCGGCCGTCCAAATCAAGGGAGAATAGCAACTCAGCGGTTGACTTTTCTGCCAATACACCTGAAATTCCAGTAAAGCATTGCAACTGGATTGGAGAAATGGATATCCCTTACACCTCCGCAGCTCATCTGCGCGTAACTGCGGCACTCATTTCGAACCGCGGCCGCCTGTTTATTGCGCAGCGTCCTCCCGAGAAGAAATTCGGTCTCCAGTGGGAGTTCCCCGGCGGCAAAGTAGAGCCAGGCGAAGGACTGAAAGATTCCCTCATTAGAGAAATAAAGGAAGAGCTTTGCTGGGAAATATCGGTCGGCGATCTGTTTTGCCGACTACGGCACAGCTATCCGGATTTCAGTATCGAGCTCTATGCGTACTGGTGTGCCATAAAAGAAGGACGTCTTTGCCTCAACGAGCACATTGCCTACCGTTGGGTCTGTCCTGCAGAGCTCAGGCGGTTCGACTTCACGACTGCAGATCGGCAGCTGGTCCACCACCTTGAAGCCCTTTCCAGGCTGCCACTAAAATAGATCGTCGTTCCTAATTTTCGCAGCCCGCAGCATCCTCCACAAAAGCTATCGGGCTAAAAAACAATCCAAATGAAAATTACATATCTGACTCTGAGCTGGCTGCCCAGGACAAGATGAGAATTGCTACTAAAATTCCGTTTATAATTGACTTCATTCGTAGAGTCCCATAAACTTGCTTTGGTTATATTGAGACACAACATAAGTTCGTAACAATTCTTGAATTAATTGCTGATCAAAGACGATTTTCACAACCCCAGACCCTAGCTACTCACTATTTCAATTGGCGGATTTTGAACCTGGAGAGTAGAGCTGGAGGGAGTGCCCCACTTTACTCCACATGATCTGTTCGGCAATCGTTATCAGGTGGGGAAGCCTCTTTTGGTTGCTTTATCAGCATCCGCTCCATGATCTCCTCTTCCGTATGAAGGTATTGTATAAGTCGACGGATTTTTATCGCAATAACCTCCTCTTTTATAAATACTTTTTCAATACTTAACTAGATCGTATAGGAATTTGCATTTTTTTGCAGTTAATCCGTTGCCGTAGGGGTGCGCACAGCGCACCCTACGGTTGGGGGAACAACCAAAATTACCCCGAATGGCGCTAATTTAATGATTGTTTTTGCTTTTTTAAATTCTATTCAACGAGCTTTTGAATGCAAAAGGAGATGGATAAAATGGAAAAGCAACAAAAATATATTTTGATTGCAATGGTTATGTTGGTTTTTGTGAACATGTTTGGCATCTTAGGTGAAAAAGCATCTTGCGCCACTCCAGAGGAGATCGAGCAGTGGCTACAGGCACACAACAATTACCGAGCCCTGCATGGAGTCCCGTCCGTAACGTGGTCCGACACCGTAGCGGCGAGCGCTCAGGCATGGGCTGATACATGCCCGTCCGGCCATTCCTCATCAGGCTACGGGGAGAACATCGCGTGGGCCTCTTACGCTCTTACCCCTCAAAGCGTGGTGGATTTATGGTACGCGGAAGAGCAGTATTACGATTACAACAATCCCGGAACGAGTTTAGACCCAAATGAACCGATAGGCCATTTTACACAGGTTGTATGGAAGAATACCACACAAATAGGATGCGGGTGCAAGACTGGATGCGCCAGCCCATATTATTGTGCCTGCGTTTGTCAATATAATCCTCCTGGCAACTATATAGGCCAGTACGCGGAAAACGTGCTCCCTCCGACAAGTACACCCGTGCCCGGGGCGCCCTCGCTCTCCTCGCCGGCCAACGGGGCCACGGTTTCCACAACCGATATCACCTTCTCGTGGACCACGCCAACCGGCAGCCCCACCGCATATCATCTCCAGGTCAGCACCAGCTCCACATTCTCTTCCACAATTTATAGCAACGATTCCATAACCGGCACCTCGCGGACACTGAGCGGCTTTCCCAACGACGGAACCACTTACTACTGGCGGGTCAGGGCCTACAATAGCTCCGGTTGGGGACCCTGGTCCAGCACCCGAAGCTTCATAAACGGCAGCACGGCCAGCGTGCCCGGGGCACCATCGCTCTCCTCGCCGGCCAATGGGGCGACGGTTTCGGCAACCTCTATCACCTTCTCCTGGACCACGCCAACCGGCAGTCCCACCCAGTATCAGCTCCAGGTCAGCACCAGCTCCACAGTCTCTTCCACAGTTTATGACAACGCTTCCATAACCGACTCCTCACGGACACTGAGTGGCTGTCCCAA
>JAVEVM010000568.1:0-3701 GCA_034005055.1 Desulforhabdus sp.
GCTACAGTTGCATCAGAACTGTCCCAAGAAGAACGTCGGTTTATGTCCCCCGGACTTCAAGAGGTTGCGCAGCTGTCGCAGTTGGTGATCAAAGAGGGCAGGGGATGCTATCTCGAAGATATGAGCGGCAGACGGTACCTGGACTTTATGGCCGGAGTTGCGGTCTGCAGTCTCGGACATACGCATCCCAAATATGTCCAGGCCTTGAAAGACCAGCTCGACAAGGTCTCGGTAGGAAGCTTCACCACACAGAACAGAGTCAAACTGTTGCGGCTGATCGCTTCGCTCACTCCGGAGGGTTTAACCAGGACACAGCTCTATAGCGGCGGTGCCGAAGCTGTGGAAGCAGCGGTTCGATTGGCCAAGTCTTTCACCAAGAAATTCGAAGTGCTCAGTTTCTGGGGCGGATTCCACGGCAAAACCGGCGGAGTATTGGGCCTGATAGGGGACCCTTTCAAAAAGAATTGGGGTGTGCTTCATCCGGGGCTGCATTTGGCTCCTTATGCGGATTGTTACCGCTGCCCCTTTAAGATGGAGTATCCCGGTTGTGGCATGTTCTGTTTGGATTTCGTCCGGAAAGTGATCGAAAACAATACCGCAGGCAGTCTCGCAGCCATCATTGTGGAAACTATCCAGGGAACCGCCGGAAATATCATTCCACCTCCTGAATTCTTGCCCGGTTTGCTTGAAATTGCTCGAGAAAACGAAGCACTCGTTATAGCCGACGAAATGATCACTGGATTTGGCCGAACCGGGAAAATGTTCGGCTGCCACCATGACGGAATAAAGCCGGACATAATGACGGTGGGAAAAGGAATGGGCAGCGGCTTTCCGGTTTCCGGCTTGATATCGAGCGATGAGATAACCGCCAGCATGCCGTTTTCAAAGCCCAGCTCATCATCGAGCAGCTACGGTGGAAATCCTCTGGCGAGCACTGCGGCGCTTGCCACCATCGGGACCATTTTAGATGAATCCCTGGTGGAAAATTCCAGGGCTGTAGGCGAATACCTGTTGAACGGACTGCGACATTTGCAGGAAAAGTATGAATTCATAGGGGATGTCCGCGGTCGCGGCTTACTGATCGGTGTAGAACTGGTCAAAGATCGGAAGACAAAAGAGCCACTCGATAAGAGTGTCACCAGGCAGATCTACCTGGAAAGCCTGCGCAGGGGCTTGATCAGCATGAATTACAAGGCCAATTTCCGCATTAATCCGCCCCTGGTTCTGACCAGAGAGCAGGCAGATGAGGGACTTGGAATTATCGACGAAGTATTTGCCCATGTGGCCGACCACGTACCGTATAAGTAGCATGGAGCATGGGGGCCGCCGGCAGGCTCGAATTGTCCCCCTTCCTCGGGCCGGCTGCTCCTATTGGCCCTATAAGTCCTGTTGGGCCTGTTCAAACTGATATTTAATCGAACGGATCGAACTAAAAGGAAATAACGCATGGCTACGCTCGACGACAACAACCACAATGGCCAACCGTTGCGTGGAGCCATTGTCGGTTTCGGTAATGCCGCAATTCACGCCCACCTGCCCGCCTGGCAGACGAGCGAGCGGTTCACGATAGAAGCTGTGGTGGAACCCGTTGCTGAACGAGCCGCAGCCGTGAGTCGATTTTTGCCGGATGCTCGCTTGTACAGCTCCATCGAAGAGTTGCTGGCTGGAAACCCCCGATTGGACTTTATCGATATTTGCACACCTCCCTGCCATCATGTCGAGCTCGCCCTCGGCGCCTGTCATTCCGGGCTGCACGTGTTTTGTGAAAAGCCGCTGGCGGCTTCCATGGAGAGCTTTCTCCAAATCCAGCAGACGGCGGCAGAGAGCGATCAGGTTGTCTTCACAGTCAACAACTGGAAGTATGCGCCTTTGTGGCTGACAACCGCCGAGCTGGTTCATAACGGAGAAATAGGCCCCGTTCATTCCATTTGCTTGAATGTTTTGCGCCCTCCCAATTCAGGTGGTGGCGCCTCGGATTGGCGAAAATGCCGTGAGCTTTCCTGGGGTGGGATTTTGATAGACCATGGCTGGCATAATCTGTATGTTGTTTTGACACTGATGCAGAAGCAGCCTCTAGTTGTGTCGGCCAAAATGGAATCTCCGAACGGACTGGGACCTTGTTGCGAAGAGACCGTGGATCTGACGGTGCTCTTCAGTGAAGCGGAAGCTCGTTTGCACCTGACCTGGCGCGCATCTTGCCGGCGCAACTTCGGAGTGATCAGAGGGGAGCGGGGCGTCATCCAGGTTAATGACGATCATCTCATTCTGGAACGCCAGAACAGGGCTCCTTTACGCTACGATTTCCCTGAGGCTCTCTCCGCGGGCTCACATCATCCCGAATGGATGAAGCCGGTTATAGATAATTTCCATGAGGAAATCAATCGAATACAGGAGCGCGGATTGAATCTGACCGAAGCTCGATGGTGTACTCAGTTGATTGAGGCTGCTTATCGGTCGAATCGGGAAGCATCTCGTCCGATTGAGATCTTGAAGACGGAAGCCGTGGCATTTCCTTCTTGTGCCGCAGCAACGGCGCTGAAACAGCTGCCGGGGCGGTGATGCTGGACAAGAATTAGCCGAAGGTTTACATGCCAGGGTAATCCAATGAAAAAATTTCATATATTCAGTGTTTGTTGCGGGATAGCCTTACTCGTTTTTTTAATATGGAAAATCGGAATCCGCGAGCTGTGGCAGGAGATCAGCCTGCTGGGTTGGGGCTTGGTGCCGATTATTCTGATAGAAGGTATTGCCGACCTTTTTCATGCTCTTGGATGGCGCCACTGCCTTAGCGGTCCTCACAGGTCTCTGCCTTTTTTGCGTATCTTTCGGATTCGAATGGCCGGGTATGCAATCAATTATCTAACGCCAACCGCCGCCCTGGGTGGTGAAGTGACGAAAGGCGCCTTGCTGTCGTTGAATCAAAAAGGGGCCGAAGCTATTACCGGCGTTCTTATCGGCAAGCTTTCTTTTGCCATATCCCAATTGCTCTTCGTCGCTGCCGGCTCCATTCTGATAGTCACCCAAGTCGACCTGCCCGTGGCACTTTGGGTTGGAATGCTGATAAGCAGTGGGTTGCTTGCCCTGGGGATTTTTGGTTTCTTACTGGTCCAAAAATACGGTAAGCTTGGGTGTCTGATTCGGTGGCTGGTCTCGCATAACCTGGGCGGCAAATTCTTACAGAAATTAAGCCACGAAATCAATGAGGTAGACGAGGCACTCAAGGTTTTCTACCGGACAAATCCGCTTGGCCTACTTTGGTCCGTCTTCTGGCACCTGGTAGCCTTTACTGTCGGAATTGTTCAGACTTGGCTTTTTATCGAGCTGCTGTCAAATAATGCGACCATACCCGTGGCGGCCGGCATCTGGATTTTGGGCAACTGGTTCGACCTTCTGACTTTCGCGGTCCCTCTGGATATAGGAGTGCAGGAAGGGACGAGAGTTCTTGCATTTAAAGCCTTGGGCTTCGATCTTCTTATGGGCATGACCTACGGGGTTACTCTGCGCCTGCAGCAGATTTTTTGGGCTGGATTCGGTCTGCTGAACTACGCTCTTTTACTTTCGGAGAAAAAAAAGCTGGAAGGCTCGCTTCCGATTGAAGGACAGAGCTCTGCATTGGCCTTTATACGATACAGAAGAGGGAGAGGATGATCGCACCAACCGTGAGGGAGAGAGTGAGGGGGGGATATCGGACCCTCTATGTT
>JAVEVM010000569.1:0-3697 GCA_034005055.1 Desulforhabdus sp.
TTCTCCATTTCTCTCAATTGATCGGCGGGAATGCTCTTGCGAGCTTCTTCATGACTTGCAAGACAACATTTTTTGTATTATTTCCCGGACCCGCACGGGCAAGGCTCGTTGCGGCCGACTTTTTCTGTCGTGAGCTGATCTGGCAGGGATGTTTGACGCCTCGACTGCTGGTAGGATTGCACCAGCGTATCAAGCTCTGTACGGCTGATGCCATGTTTTTGGCAAATAGTATCGGCATCGATACCCTGTATAAGATCCAAGACGGGCTGCAACGGATTGGTCAATGAAGATTTCACGGTCGATTTGTTGTTATCCATAATTTGATTTTCCTTTCCTATCCGTCATGAGCCCACGACGGCACAAGCCTTTATCGTAATCAAGGTACTCTTAGCGCGATATGGCGCCACGGTTTTTTAACAGCTTTTCGTTTTTATGTAAACTCTCGCTCTGACAAACATACTGGGAACTTATCGAGAATTGCACTCTCGCAGGATAACCCTCAAGTTCTGGTTGACTCAGCAAAGATCACGGCACCGCGCTACCCGTTCTCGGAACAGCGCTCCCACTGATAGCTTGATCTTGACGAGCGTGTATGAGATAGGTAAAAAGATGGCAGTCAAAATTACCCGGAACTCTTACAATGAATGCCAGACAATTTGGCTGGGCGCGCCCAAATGGGCTCCTGACGGCAACGATGGGCGACCGAAGCGATAATCGTATTTTCCACTGCCGTCCATCTTCAAGCGAAGAAGGTAAGAAATGACCTGTGATCCTGTAGAAGGCCTTTCAGCGAGTATGGAAGATTACCTCGAAGTTATTTTCCATCTGGAAGATTCCAATCGGGTAGCTCGCGCCAAAGACATTGCCGATCAGATGAATGTGCAGCGTGCTTCGGTAACTGGCGCTTTGAAAGCGCTCGCAGGTCGCGGTTTGATCAACTACAGCCCGTACAGTTATATCACTCTGACTGCAACCGGGCGCAACATTGCCCGTGATATCATTCGCCGTCACAATACACTCAAAGAATTCTTCGTGACCGCTTTGCAGCTCACCCCGGAGGAAGCCGAAGCGAACGCCTGCCGAATGGAGCATGCCATCGATCCATCGGCCGTCGACCGTCTGGTTCATTTTCTGGAATTTATCAAAACCTGTCCGCGCACAGGAATTGACTGGTTTGATGCCTTCGCCCGATACTGTAAGCGGGGAGTTCAGACCTCGAACTGTGAAGACTGCATGGAACTTTGCCTGCAAAGAGTCAAATCGGCCGTCGACAAGAGCGATACTCAACAGATTCCAGAGCATGAACAATCATGAGTTGTTGAGATTTGCAAGACGAACCCCGAAATCCAAAACTGCTGAACTTTCCTGATACGCCTGCCGGCAGAAATCTCCCAAGTGCTTTGCGCTAAGCTCAAAGTCCCGAATAAATGCGGCCAGATCTTCATTGTCATACCACTCTTGATAAGATGCCAAACCTTCCTTGAGCAGAGCGATAATATCCTTTGTGTAAGGGTTCATTTGGCTGATGGCGGAATAGAGCGCACCATTTTGAGCGAACATCCTGCCAACTAGATTGATTTCCAAACGATAGCTCGGGCTGGTATATTCCATGGTCTCGCCGATATCCACCGACAAATCTCGCAAAACCCTGCCCACCAGCATAGTGGTCATATGGAAGAGCACCTGAATGATGCTCATCATGCGGTCATGTTCTTCGGGCGTGCACTCCTTGATCCGGACGCCCGTTTGTGTGAAAAGAGAGCGGGTTGCGTCCCAGTCTGGCCCGCTTATTCTGACCGGACAAGCAACGAGCGTTTGTCCGACCAGTGACCCGATGCGGCCCCCGAACATAGGGTGAAGCCCTACCACCGCCGCGGGCGAACGCAGCATTTCGCGCACCGGTCCGACCTTTAGACTCGTCACATCCATGAGCAGCTGGTCCTGCCGAATGTAGGGGATGAGCTCGCCAATGATATTTATGGTCTCATGCAGCGGTACCGCAAACAGGACCACATCCGAATCTTCCAGTACTTCTCGACTGGTCCGAGCTGTACCCAAGTCCCCGATTTCTACCGAATAACCCAGTTTCTCAAAAAACCCGGCAAATAATCGTCCCATTTCACCCAAGCCACCGATAATTGCAACCCGCGTTCCAGGCTTCCAGAAACCTGCATGGTTTGATGTCAATCCGTCTGCTAAAGCAGACAAGGCTTCATAATCTTTCATGAACATCCCTTTTTACATGCAAAAATGAAAAAGCCGCAGGCAACTTCCGAATCCCACGGCTCTTGTCTCAACCTGATTATACAATCTGCTTAAACCCGTGCATACCCCTAAGCCGGCAATGAACTCCAAGAATGATAATACCAATATCGGGTATGCATAAGTGTCCTTTTCTTATTTGTAATGACCAGGCGAAAACATAAAAAAGCAATTACTGGTTGTCAAGCATTTTCTTGTGATGTACTTTCCGTTGCGCTGGCTGAATGGATCTTTTCATCTCTCAATCGGATAGGCGGAAACAAGAATGAAAATTACACCTGCGTCCATTCCGGACGTGCTGATTCTTGAACCAAGGGTATATGAGGACTCCAGAGGTTTTTTTTTCGAAAGTTATAACGTTAAGACTATGGCTGAAATGGGGATCAGCCTTCCGTTCGTTCAAGACAATCATTCGCGTTCATGCAAAAACGTGCTAAGGGGGCTACATTATCAAATTGTGCATTCCCAGGGCAAGCTGGTTCGGACCATTGCGGGCGAAGTATTCGACGTTGCCGTGGATCTGCGTAGAGAATCTTCAACATTCGGAAGCTGGTGTGGAATCCGACTTTCTGCTGCTAACAAGCTCCAGCTTTACATCCCTCCAGGGTTTGCCCACGGCTTCCTGGTCCTCTCCGATTGGTCGGAAGTTCTTTATAAAACAACCGATTTCTGGGCGCCCGAGCATGAGCGCTGTATCCTCTGGAATGACGAGGACCTCAACATCACCTGGCCTGTCTCGGGAGAGCCCATATTGTCTGCAAAGGATTCTGCCGGTGTCAGCTTTGCCGAGGCGGAACTGTTTACATCGTAGCCTGCGAGAACCAGGTACCATCTCGGTCCTGACAGTAAGACTTGCTGCCGCTTTGCCATCGAGGCCGATTCCACCGGATGAAGGAAAGTGAAGGAACAGCAGATGGTGGCTGTGGGAGGGCAATGCTGAATGGTATGGCTTTTAATCCGCTCTGCCGAGGAGACATGTTTTATTTGCACCGATGAAGCTCAGGATCTTCTCACTACAACCCGAGTTTGATTCTACAAGCCCTTTCATACCGAGAGCCGCCTCTTCACGGTCTTTGGAGCTTTCAAGCCAACCGGCAATGACAGCCGAAAGCTGCTCCTCAGATGCAGCTCTTTTGGCAGCTCTCCTTTCAAGCAGCATCGACTCGATTTCACGAAAATTGAAAAGATGAGGCCCCCAGACACAGGGCTTGCCCTGAGCCACGGCTTCAAGCGGATTGTGCCCGCCGAAAGGCACCAGACTTCCTCCTATGAATGCTACGTCCGCCAGTGCATAAAAGCGGCTCAGTTCCCCCAGAGTGTCGAGCACGTATACGGCTTTGTCCCTGCACGGTGCACCGGAAGATCGCGTCACCACCGATAAATCGAATCTTTCGGCAATGGAAACCAGCTTCGAGGTCTTATGAATGCGGCGAGG
>JAVEVM010000570.1:0-3694 GCA_034005055.1 Desulforhabdus sp.
ACCTTATGCAATCCTCTCTTGCTCATAGCTAACGATTTGAGCTCTTATTATGATGTGCGAGCGACACTGGTGCAGGATGTCATCGTTCACCAGGGGCCTCTGGGCGCCATCTACACAGCTTTGCTGTTTAGCCCGCACGATTGGGTGTTTGTCAAAGCAACCGATATGCCTCATCTCGTTCCTGAGCTCGCGATAATGATGGTTGAATCCAGAGAAGAATTCGATGTCGTGGTGCCGCTCTACCGACACAAGTATGAACCCCTATTGGCCATCTACAACAGGCGTTGCCTGCCGGTTATCGCCACTGCTCTTGAACAGAGCGAAAGAAAGATCGTATCGTTCTATCGCAAGGTCAAAGTAAGGGCGCTTCAAGAAGATCAATGGCGATTGGTTGACGAAGAGGGGCGAAGCTTCTGGAACATTAATACGGTTGAAGACCTGGATAGACTCCAATGGAGTTGAACGAAGCCAAAAAGATCGCCAGGGCTCTGGTAAGGCCCACCAAAAGCGAGCGGGTCTGGTTGGAGCAAGCTCTAGGCCGTATCCTGGCCGAAAACCTATATGCCGATTGGGACCTGCCGCGAGAGAGTCGCGCGTCAGTGGATGGATTCGCTATTGCGACCTCCGATATCAACACCGGAGCAAACGACGGCTCCTTTGTCTTCAGGCTACACGAAGGGGTGCTGGCGGCTGGCGATACAACAAAATATAAATTAGCGCCAGGAGAGTGCCTTCGCATTTTCACCGGGGCTCCTCTTCCCGAAAATGCCGATGCTGTTGTGGCTCAAGAGGAGACTGCCAGAGAGGATGGCACAATCGTTTTGAAAAGGCCGCTCCTGCCTGGAGAAGGGGTACTCTCCGCTGGCGGCGATATTCATAAAAACAGCCTGCTATTACCCAAAGGAACCATTCTCACCCCTACCCGCCTGGCCTTAATAGCGGCCCTCGGATATGCTACGGTTTCTGTCCACCTGCAGCCTAAAGTTGCTCTTTTGACTACCGGCGACGAGTTGAGGGAAATTGGAGAACCCCTGCAAGGACCCTACAGTTACTGCAACAACCGTTACCTGATGGCCTGGTCGGCTTCACTTATTGGGGGTAAGCCGATACACCTGGGCATCTCAACAGATGACCCCGAACTGATTGCAGAACAGTTGGAGGACGTTGAGGCGGATGTAGTTATTTCGACTGGAGGAGTGGGACACGGCGATCGAGATTTCGTACTGACCGCCTGGAGATTACTGGGGGTGAATATACTCTTTGAAGAAGTGAACCTCATACCCGGCCGAAGGACTGCTTTGGGAATGGGAGCAAAGCAAGTATACTTGGGCTTGCCCGGAAGTCCGTGGGGAGCGCAAATAGCGTTCGAGCAACTGGCGGTACCTATTCTGCTCACATACCAGGGACTTGATGCTTCTGCAAGTCCGTGCGTGCCGGCAATGCTGGAAACCACCATCAGAAAACCAAAGGGCTTCAATAAAGTGGTTCGCGGAACCCTGCAACAAGATTCTTCCAAGTTGTCTTTCAGACCCGTTAAGAAGAACAAGCAGTCTATATTCGCAGAATTGCACAACAGTCTTTCTTACATTCTTTTAGAATCCCACATATCGGAATTATCGGCAGGAAGTGATGTCCTGGTGCGTTTTCATGATTTTCCTCTGCTGGCATTTCCTCCGTTCGGGATAGAAGGCGCTCGTGAGGGCTACTATGCTTAAAGGCACACCCATCGAAACCGGCTATTACCATTTTCTCCAACGCTACCTGGTACCCTGGCTCATCGAGCTTAAACTCAAACCGAATCACATCACTTTCATGGGCCTCTTCACCAGCTTCCTGGCCGGTATTGCATTCGCCTACAGACCTTTTTGGGGTGGACTTCTGACACTCCTGACAGGTTTGTTGGACACCCTCGACGGTTCGCTTGCCAGGACTCTTGGGCATGCCAAAAAGTCCGGCGCTTTTCTGGATTCAGTTTTGGACCGTTATACGGAATTTATAATTTATCTCGGCATCTGGTGTTATTTTTACCGACACGGCACAGGTACTCCCTTCATTTCTTTGACAATCTTGTTGATACTGTTTGGCTCTCTAATGGTCAGTTACACCCGGGCGCGTGCCGAAAGTCTCGGTGTTCGCTGCCTCGTAGGCTTGGTACAGAGGGGAGAGAGAATTATCCTGATTGGCTTGGCGGGAATTTTTAATCCTCTGGTCAATCAGTTACTTGGATACCCAAGCAGCCGATGGCTCCAGGATATCTTACTGATCTCCATACTGTTGCTCTTGGCTATCGGCACCAACATAACTGCACTAAAGAGATTCATACACGTACTCAACAGCCTTCGCCGTTAAACTTGAAACACTTTTATCCTTGCTGCCCGTCTCGTAGGGAAAAGCGATTAAATCGTATGAGACCCCAAAAAGAAATCGGACAAGCCTCCGGTTATTGAGGATTATCGGTCTTTTGCAGAATGACCCGATCATCCTCTCTGAAGATTTCGAAAGAATCGCCCACTGTAAATCCCAACTGTTCGATAAGAAGTGTCTTATTCAAGGTGACGCTGCCGCTCTGACCGATGGTTCGAAAGTTGGCGGTCTTAATGAGCATTGAAGGCTTTGGAGTGCCTTTCTCCCGCCGACGAACCATCGACCGGTCCGCCGCAGTCGGTTTAGATGATCTTACTGAAATTGCCGGCTTGCTGAATTCCATTTTGGGTATTTCCCCCAACTCCATCAGACCCCGCATGTATAGATCTTGCACTTCACTTTTGAATTTAATTCCAAAGAGCTTCTGCACCGATTCCAGGGAGCGACCGTTGCGAATTTCATTGGCAACCAATTTCGGATCGATATTCTTGTATTCTACCTGCATGTCAATTTTCCTTTCCGGTTCGTAAATAACTTTCTCTTAAAGAGATAAGGTATGCACTAATCGACGCTTGTTATTAGTGAATCAGCAGGACGCGGCCCGTCGCAACGGAGGATTAAACTGCGCTCTCCCTTGGGCATCAAGAAAATAAGAGCCAGGTCGCCTTGCTTACTGACAAAAATAAGGAGATTTCAGAATGCTTCTCAGGAAATCAGAAGATTAGATGTAAACTTACGCTTTGCCGCTTCACTAAAACAATGGCATTGCACGCGTCTATGTTCGCTGCTATCTGTATTCATCACCTGAGAATGGATAAATCCTGAAAGGATATCTTCGTGCTAATCGGAAGCAGGGTTAACCTAATTAAAGATGATCATTCTGTCAAGTGTCTTGTTCGCAAACTACTTGAATCGCCGCCATACCATCAGCTTGGTTGGTCTTACTTGTCCTAAAAGACACCAAAGATATCTATAAATATCCGCGAAAGATTCGGCCAACTTCGCGGGTGAGGGTCAAAACCCTTTCCGCTGTTTCTTCAGTAAGACTTGCACAACCACAACTTGGCGTAAAAAGCGATCTGGACAGGATACTTTCACGGGTGAGTCCTGTACCGCTTAGCTCGTTCACACCCTTCAGCAATCGATCTGCCAGACTTTCAGGAGCTTCCATTTGGGTTATCCGACTGTCACCGGTCGGGATTATCCCCCATGCCACCGTGCCATTGCCTGCCAGGAATCTCCCAAGCGGCTCTTTATACAGTTCAAATCTGTCAAAATAATTGTATGCATCAAAGTTGATGATATCAAAATCGGAATCAAAAGCTAGCAT
>JAVEVM010000571.1:0-3693 GCA_034005055.1 Desulforhabdus sp.
CCGGGCAAAATAGGAACGAAAGGGAACCTGGGGTTGCCCTTTGAGAAGGCTTTACAAGAGGAATCGGTCTCATTTTTGGTGGGTGGTAGCGGCGATTCTTTCTGGAGCTTCGGCTGGGGCGGCAGTATGCGGCAGCTCAAAACGTATTTTCCCATGTGGGAAGAGCTTCCTATGAGTGTGAAGAAGGGTAAAATTTTGGGGGTGTTTGAAATCACACAGGACATGGGTCGCGACTACGAAAGCATCTACCGCTTTCAATTGATCATCATACTCAGCTTTCTTGTTTTTGTCGGGGTGCTCTTTACAACGATACTCCTCATCGCCAGAAGGGCCGATGCGATCATTGCGGCTCGAACCTCCGAACGGAACAAGCTGGAAGAGCAGCTTCACCAGGCGGAACGGCTGGCGGCCTTGGGAGAAATGGTGGCGGGGGTTTCACATGAGATTCGCAATCCCTTGGGAATTATCCGGAGCTCGGCTGAGCTGCTCCACAGTCGAGTGGAAAACGATCGACAGAAACGATTTGCGCACATCATCGTGGAAGAGGCCTCTCGGTTGAACGACATTCTTACGGAATTCCTCGATTTTGCGCGGCCCAAAACTCTTTCTCCTTCGCCCTGCCGGGTGGAGGACATTCTTAACAAGAACTTGAGCGTTTTGGAACCTGAGTGCCAGAAGCTGGGCGTGCAGGTCGAAAGACACTATGAAACTGGAAGTTATACTCTGGAAGCCGATGGCGACATGCTTTACAGGGCTTTCGTGAATCTGTTTTCCAATGCGCTTCAAGCGATGCCCCAAGGCGGCTCGCTCAACGTGCAAACCGCATTGGTCAATGGCAAACGCGGTTTGCCGGAAGTGCAGATTAAGATAACCGATACAGGACAGGGGATTCCCCCTGAAGCACAGAAGAAAATCTTCAATCCTTTCTTCACAACCCATGAAACCGGGACCGGTCTCGGACTGGCTATTGTCCAAAGCATCATTGACAGTCATAATGGATATGTAGAGCTTGAGAGCGAGGAAGGAAAGGGGACCGCTGTCATTATTCGGCTGCCGCTCTTTCAGCCGGTCCCGTAGGAATTGAAGAGCTGATGGTGTAATGAATGATGGAAACAATCCTTATTGTCGACGACGAAAAGAACTACTTGCTGGTTTTAGAGGACTTGCTACTCGAAGAAGGCTACCAGGTGCTCACTGCCGACTCAGGGCAGAAAGGGCTGGAGATTGCTGAAGAGCATGAGCTGGATGCAGTGATCACCGATATGAAAATGCCCGGTATGGATGGAATCACGCTGTTCGAATCCGTCCACAGGCGGCAACCGGACCTGCCGGTCATCATGATGACCGCCTACGGAACCCAGGAAAAAGCGCTCGAAGCGATGAAAAAGGGTGCCTTCGACTATATCTTCAAACCCTTCGAGAACGAGCAATTCAAGTTTACCATTCGCAAGGCGATTGATCATTATCATCTGGTGCGCCAGAATCGTTATTTGACGAAAGAGCTTCACGGCCGTTATCAGTTCAGCAATATTATTGGCAAAAGCGCTGCCATGCAGCGCATCTTTCAACTGATAGAGAAAGTGGCTCCAAGCAAAGCCACCATATTGATAACCGGCGAATCGGGCACGGGAAAAGAATTGATTGCTCGCGCGGTTCATTTCAACAGTCCCCGCCGAGATCTTCCCTTCATTTCCGTCAACTGCGGAGCGTTGCCGGAAAACTTGCTGGAGAGCGAACTTTTCGGGCATGAGAAAGGGGCCTTCAGTGGAGCGATCAATCAGCGCAAAGGTCGATTTGAGCTC
This sequence comes from Desulforhabdus sp., assembly GCA_034005055.1. Taxonomy (GTDB): domain Bacteria; phylum Desulfobacterota; class Syntrophobacteria; order Syntrophobacterales; family Syntrophobacteraceae; genus Desulfoferrobacter. Next base: position 1,803 of record JAVEVM010000571.1, read on the forward strand.
GCTCATGAAGGGACCCTGTTCCTCGATGAGATCAGCGAAATGTCTCCACCTTTACAGGTAAAGCTGTTGCGAGTCCTGCAGGAGATGGAGTTCGAGCGGGTGGGAAGCAGCCAGTCCATGAAAGTCGATGTCCGTGTGGTTGCCGCATCCAATAGAAATCTAAAACTGGAAGTTGCAGAAGGTCGCTTCCGCTCCGATCTTTTCTATCGTCTCAACGTGGTGCACATTTCACTGCCGGCCCTGCGCGAACGCTCGGATGACATTCCACCGCTGGTCAATCATTTCTTGGCAAAATACAGTGAAGAAGGCGGCCGACCTCCGGTCACCATACATCCTGATGCATTACTCCGCTTGCTGGAATATCCCTGGCCGGGCAATATCCGGGAACTGGAAAATGTGATTGAAAGAGCGGTTATTCTCTGCAATGGAGAGCAGGTTCTGGTGAAAGATCTTCCCGCGGAAGTTCGTGAGCCTGGGCATGCCGGGATTATGAATTCTGCAACTGGAGGGCAGCCTCCGGAAAAAGCGGAAGAGTGGCTGATCGAAGGCGGCGGTCTGCCGGCGATCGACCCTGGAGAGAGACTGCCTCAATGGGGGTTGAAACCACGCCAGTTGAGGGCTCTCGATTTTCTCAAAAGCCATGGCTTCATAACCAACAAATACTATTCACAGTTAAACGATATTTCCGAGCGTCAGGCATTGCGAGAACTGAATGAAATGGTAGATGCAGAGATGCTCACGCGCGTGGGTAAGGGAAGGGCGAGCCGTTACATTCCGAATAAGAATAAAACCGATCTTCGCATGTAGTAGAAATCCTTGGCCGTGCACCCTTTGTCGAACCGGCTGGAGCTCAATCACCCACCCTCTGACATCTGATTAGAGTAGACCACGACACAGACCGCAATCCTTACCGCTGCTTCCTCCCGGACCTGACGGGGTTCAGACCCGTCTGTTGCGCGGTGTCCAATCGACGTCAGAGTTAGAAATGACCAGCCCGGCACAAGCCCTCCAAAGGGACTTCAACCCCGCTAAGCGGATTTCGGGTTACAAGGCACCGCTAACTCCCCATCTAGCACGACCAAGGGTGTCATCTTAAGCTGGGCTAACATCTATCATATTATCCTGCAGGTATCAACCCGTTTGCTCCACGGCTAATGAGTTCTGCAACGATCCGATAATCATGACGCCAAGTTGGCTCTATTCTCGTCATCTCTGCGTGGAAGCCTGCCTAAACATAGGGGCAACATATCATAGCCAGGGCAACGACCTGGACGGGGGCTTAAAGGACCAAGCACTGGGAGGCGTCAAGGGCAAGAAGATCGCGTATGGTCGGTATACCGTTGCCGGTGGTCAAATGCCACCAGCCGCCTATGAAGAGAGCCCGTTTCAGGGTCCTGGTATTAATTGCCCTCCTGATCTGCTGGGCCATATAACGCTCGCGCTCCGCCCAAATGCCTTCCTCCTCGCGGTCCCCAGCCAAAAGAGGAAGACCGGTGGGGCTCACCTTCCCTGCTACCCCTCTTTTTGCCAGCTGATATAAGTGGTGTGCTGGAGTGTGCTGCGCCGGCAAGCTGAGGAGCGTCTGCAGATTATCCGTTGAAATCAGCTCCGCCCAGAAAGCAATCCACCTGCGACTGAAGCTCGACGAATCCACTAAAGCAACAGCTGTGTTCGTCGTCTGGGCATATTTCACTGCTGCTCGATATTCAAAGGGAAGGGCCAGCTGCCCTCTGACCCTTTTGATTTCATAATGATTCCATGCCCGGGAATAGGAAATGCTGCATTGTTTTGCCGCCTGTTTCAAATTGAGCTTCAGCCTTTTCTGAAGGCGCCGTCGGTGTTTGCGACGGAATCTGTAGCCGTAGGGGCTTAACTCAACAAAAAGCATGTC
>JAVEVM010000572.1:0-3692 GCA_034005055.1 Desulforhabdus sp.
CTTGTACTGTCAAATCTGCTCATCTTCGTGAAAAACAGGCAGTCCTTTGGCTGGACGTTTCTGTACAGAGTTGACTGGCCCTCACTTTTGGCGTCCTTGCCGCTGATTCTGACCACCTCGCTGCTTGCTGCATTACCGGCCAGCCGGATGGCATTCAGGCAAACTCCGGCTACTTTGCTGAGAGAGCGATAAGGCTATGATCTTCCAATCTTTATTCTAATAAGAGAGGACAAACGGATCGGGCACCCTATGAAAATAGATTTCCCTTACCTCATGTCGGACGATTCATACAGGTTAAAATGGCTCGTCTTGTTCGTCTCGCTAGCATGGCTTCTGCAATGGCAGGTGACAATGGCGCATGCGGAGCAGAGCTTTAAATCGATAACCGGTCCCTGTCAATTTCAATTCCCGAGAGATCACGGCCCCCATCCTGGATACCGCACCGAGTGGTGGTACTACACCGGGAATCTACATACAGAGATGGGAGAACGATTCGGCTTTCAGCTGACCTTTTTCCGCAGTCAAATGAGTCCACCGGGCGCTGAGAAAAAGTGGCCGCAATCTCCTTCAGCCTGGCGCACTCAACAACTTTTTCTTGCGCATGCGGCATTGTCGGACATTGAAAACGGCCGATTTTTCGATGCCGAACAAATGGCGCGGGGTGCTCTGCACATGGCTGAAGCCAGGCAAGAATCAGACAGGGTGTTCATCTCTGTCAAAAACTGGTCGGCCACCATCACCTTAGAAAAGCATCTGCTCGTTGCCGAGACGCCGAATTTTAGGCTTGACCTTGTCCTTAAACCGCACAAGCAACCGACGGCCCATGGCGATTCGGGCTACAGCTTGAAGGGCCTTAATCCCGAAAGCGCCAGTTGCTATTACTCGATGACGCGGCTCGAGGCCGGGGGCTCTCTATACATGAACGGAAGAAAGGTGGAGTTGAAAGGGCTTGCCTGGATGGATCACGAGTACAGCTCTGCCCCCCTGGAACCTGATTTGGTAGGATGGGACTGGTTCAGCCTGCAACTGGACAACGGGACAGAGCTGATGATTTATCTATTAAGAAAGGGCAACGACGAGTACAGCGGCGCTTCGAGCGGAACTTTAGTAAAATCTTCAGGAGAGACCAGATACCTTTCCAGGGAGATGTTCCAAGTTGAGATACTGAATCGCTGGAAAAGTCCTCACTCGCAGGCAGTTTACCCGGCCGGCTGGCGCATCATGATTCCCAAACTGCAACTGGACCTTAGAATAGCACCTAATCTGGCCGATCAGGAAATGCGCACGTCCGAAACCACTAGAGTAACCTATTGGGAAGGAAGTGTGTCAGTGGAAGGCAATCTGCAGGGAGAACGCGTGGCCGGTGCAGGCTATGTCGAATTGACCGGATACGACAAACGCTTCGACGCTCCCTTGTGAGCAACGATCAAAAAAGCCACGAAACCCACTGCGGGTTTCGTGGCTTCAGGTGGAAAGAGCCCGGCCGCTTCGATCCTGTACAACGACTGAATCAAAGCAGCCGGTTGAAGATTCAAAAGTATTCTTATTCCGAAGCGGCGGCGCTCTCAGCAGCCACTTCACCAGGCAGCGTCTCGGGCTCGGCCACAGGCTGCTCCTGATAATAGGCCTCTTTTACCTTGAGCAAAAAGAGGACCAGAGGACGATAAGCAAGATGCGCCCATTTGGCAAACGGTACTTCCAGAACCAGCATCGGCACTGCCACCATCATATGAACCACATAAAGACCGTAGGTGGGCAAAGGCCAATCCAAAAGCCTGGTGATGTGAACGAAGATACCGGTAAGGGTGGTTAGTTGCAGGAGTATCAAGAACATCCAGTCCGTCGGGTGAGAATTCTTGTAGGGCGGCTTAGATTTTTTGAGTCGGCCGATAATCGCATAGGTGGTGCCGTACATGATGGCAAACGTTGAATAATAGCCGACCAATCTCCAGGGATGCCACAGCGGGTAAATCACATCGCGCTGGAATTTCAGATTCTCCACGCCCAGCCCATTGATGAACACCACCACCATAAGGAATACAGACGCGTAGCCGGTCATGATCATAAGGTGCACAAACCATTGCATCCTATCGGTGCATTCGCCGAACCGCTTTTGAGTCACGGTGTGAATGATAAGCTCTTTGAGCTTGCTGGCGTAAATTCGCACCGGAATCTTGAAGGCCAGATCGCCCATAACAAACTTGAAGCAGCGGAACACATTCGATAACAACAGAAATGTCAAGATGGCAGCCATGCCCAAATCGGCAAGCTCAATTGCGTGGGAAGGCCAAACGGAATTCAAATGGGCATGATCCCAGTTGGCATTGCCCGTGTTGAAAATGAGCATGCCCAGACCTACCAGGAGTGCCACCACCGTGATTGCAAGGACCTCGAATTTTTCCGAGGTATAAAACTTCCGGGCAAAACCGGTCCAATCATACAACGATGTAAGATAACGCCGCATCACCATCATGGCCTCGCCGGGATCTGCCCCGCGCGGACAATTGGTGGAACAGTCACCGCAGTAGTAGCAGAGCCATGGCTCGGGCGAATGCAGGATCTTTTCCTTCTGACCGAGCTGAATATACCTGACAAATTTCCTGGGAAAAGGATTCTCTGGTGTGGAAAGCGGGCAGACTGCAGTGCAGTTTCCACAGTGAAAGCATTTATGGGCGTCTTTCAGCCCAAAGTGCTTGAGGTCTTGCATGATACTGGTATCAACTTTGGCGCTCATCCCTGTGCCTCCTTGTTTCGTCATTGAACTTTATTCAACTGTTCGGATTCGCAACGGCGGCGAGAGCCCGGCAGCAAAAAAGCTTTGGGCTCTCTTTGCGCCACGCTGCGATTCCTCTGTCTTGCAAGTTATAATTCCAAAAATCGGCCCATTTAGTAGCCCTTGTACGGATTGGGACCGACTCCTTCCAATGTCGCTGCAAAATCATCCAGGAGGGCGGGAAGCTTGTGGTAGTCGGTAATGGAAATCGTTTCAAAGGTAACGCGCTCCGATTCAAGCACCAATCGATCCAGAGTTTCCTTCACTTTGCTCAGGCGGATCTCAGCTAGCTCGCTCCCTTTGATAAAGTGGCACTGGTAATTCTCTCCATGCTGACAGCCGAGCAGCAGCACCCCATCGATACCCTTGGAGAGAGAGTCGGCAATCCACACCAGGTTCATGGAGCCAAGACACCTCATGGGGACCACTCGAACCCAAGCGTTGTAGGTCATGCGGCGCAGACCGGCCATATCCAGGGCGGGATAGGCATCGTTCTCACAAGCAAGGATCACTATGCGAGGCTTCTCGTCATATTCGTCCGGAACCTCAATGGCTTTGATCATGTCGCCAATCATGCCCACCGAGTAATTCTTGAAGGAAATGATACGCTCCGGGCAAGCTCCCATGCACACACCGCAACGGCGACAGCGAGTCGGCTGAGGCAGTGGATTGCCTTTCTCATCCTCATTGATGGCGCCAAATGGACACTCCTCTGTACAGCGTTTACATTGAGTGCAGCGCTGCATGAAGAATTCGGGATAAGTGGCATCTCCGGCACGCGGATGCACAGCCATGCCCTTGGTCGTAAGCTCGACGCACTGAATCGCCTTCATGGCCGCACCGGTCGCATCCTCGGCGGCGCTGGCGGTACCCATTGCGCGACGCACGCAACCGGCAGCATAGATGCCGGTTCTGCGGC
>JAVEVM010000573.1:0-3686 GCA_034005055.1 Desulforhabdus sp.
TCCCTGAATGCCGGCCAGTTGCTGCCCTTTGTACACGCAGGACACGGTTTTTCTTTCCGTAAAAGTTGCATACAGCCGCTCTGTGAAATCGACACTTAAACCTCTTAAGGCGGTGAGGACCTGTGCCTGGAGAAGACGATCTTCCTCATAGAGTTTGTTGGTAAATTTCAATAGCTTATAGTTGGCATAGTTTTTCTGATTGAATAGCAGAACGGGGGTCGCCAGGCGATAATGACAAAGTCTCTCGGACACACCGAATTCTACCGATGCGGGGTTCAAGAACACGTCGGTAGCGCGCAGCTCCACGCCATTGACTTGTAAGGAGAGATCCAGCCAGGGAAGCTGAAGCAGTTTTTCGGCCGACTCCATCCATCCGACAACAACACCACTCTTATGCCGCCATTGATATTGGATTCGCGGGTATCGGTAAATGAAGTCGCCGTTTGAATCGTGCTGGTGGAATTCACTTCCCTGAAAAGCGGTGAGGATGCCGCCTCGGAGCTGCGCGGCAAGCGTTTGCCTGAAGCCTTTGACCGGGTCGTCAAAGATGAGCTCTACGGTTGTTTTGAGGCGCTTGCCTAAAACACGCATGTTCCTTCCTTCTCGGGTAGTCGCAGAAAACCGGTCTCCCGACAATAGAAATCCGGGGAATCCAGCAAGATCATCGGGTCGCGCTCAGGATCTCTTCTGTCATAAACCTGAATGACTCTTTCGTAGAACCTGTGCCGGATCTTACAAAGGCGAACTTCGGAAGACTTTAATCGCCAAATTTGACATTTCAAGACTCGAAAATTCCCTCGCAATCAAAGATCATGGCAACTTCAGGGCTTGTGGTTGTTACTCACGTTGTACTATTCGCATTGCGAGCAATATCCTTCTGAATTTTTCTTCTGATCTTGTCCAGTGGTTCATATTTGCTTGCATATTCCTTGAGGCTTCCAGCCAAGCTGTCCGCTGATCCGGGCGCTATGCCTTTCAGTTTGACCCCGTCACTCTCAACTATGAACAAAACAATGCCGCTTTCTTCAATGTTCAATTTCTGCCTGATCAACTTTGGAATCGTAATCCGACCCTTTTTCGATACCTTAGCGCAAATCTGATTCGACTTCGACATTGCCTCGATGTCCTTACCGATTGTTTGCCACCGGAACCGAGCTTCAGAAAAGCATCTTCGGCATGAGTAGATTCTCTGGAATCGGCCCCTGCCACGAAATCGCACAGACTCGGCTGCTGTCCCCGACAACAGGCTTCGGAGAGCTCGTCCATCAGCCTTATCAAAACACCAGAGTGTGACCATCTGATCCGACAACGTCATGGCCTGTGTCAATACCACGTGCTGAACTGTAGAAACCGCTTCTCAGTATCCAGTGGCCATAAGTCGAAGTGGCGATCTCCTCCGGGCTGAATCCTCGTCTGCCATAGAGATTCACGGAAATCTGTGCAATTCTACCGGACAATCTTCGCCACGCTTCTTTTCTTTGCCATCGGTCCTCCATCTTTTCCGCCGCTGCCATCTCATGCAGGATCTCTGCATCCTGCTCCGCAACTATGAATGCATATTGTTCTCGGTCCTTCCCCCGAAGCAGTTCTCTGATCGGAAGGTCTTCCTGCCAATTTGCGAATCTATCCAGATGGAGTTGCCCGGTATCCTTCAGCTTGTCCAGTTGATTGAAGTAAGCATCAGAAATCTCCAGTACTTCTTCCTCCTTGATGATCTCGGAAGCACTGATCAGTTGCCGGGTCACCTGGAGCGCCACTGGGTCATAGATGATCTCAGCGTAGCTTCGGCCATTTTCCGAAACTAGATGGATTACCCGCACTTCTGCTCTCTCGTGACGTTTTCCCTCACGATTGCAGCGCCCGGCCACCTGGACAATGCTGTCCCAAGGCGCGAAGTCGCGGATAACATGATCCATATCGATGTCCACTCCAGCTTCAATGCATTGTGTAGAGACTACAATACATGGCTTTTGCTGCCCGATGATTCCGATCTTGGCCAATCTGTCTTTGGGCGTGATGTCGGCACTCAGCAAAAGCAGCGGAACTCCTGAAAATTCCTCAGGCCAAATACTCTCGAGATAATCGTACACAAGCTGAGCACAGCGCCTGGTATTCAAAGTGATCAGTACCCGCGTGCCGTTTTCGAGCCACTCTTCCAACCGGCCTTGCAGGTCCCTGCAAAGGCCGGAGACGGTAGCCTTCTGCTGGGCTTGAATGCGCAAGTGGTATCGTCTGAAAGATTTGAAATAATCCCGGAAGTTGTTGAGAAGTGGCAATGTTTCCGCAACAAACGGCGGTAGAGTGGCAGACATCAGCAAAATTCGAGAATTCCACGAGCCTGCCAATTCTCGCAAGGCGGCCTCAAGAAGGCGCCACAGCCTGCAGGGGAGAGACTGCACTTCATCCAGGATGATCAGGGCATCACAAAGATTATGAAAGCGCATCTGGTGGCGCGCATGCGAATCCAGCAGCGCCATAAGAAACTGGTCATAGGTGGTGATAACGAGCTCACTACGCCAAGTGTCAATGAAGAATGGCTGATCCTCCGCTTCCAGCCAGTCCGAGTAAAGCCTGTCGGAACGAGAGTGGCAGCTCAACAGCCAGGATCCATCAGCAGTGTGCCCTCCTTTGCTTAACAGCTTTTCGTAAGTTTTCGCGGTCTGATCGATGATCGAAAGATAGGGCAGCACAAGGATAATTCTCGGCACTGCGCCACACTCTGCTCCGATCTTAGCGCGGCTTGTCAACGCCCAGGTTGCTGCCAAGAGGGTCTTCCCGAGACCGGTAGGTGCGGTCAACGAGCATATTCGCTGGTCTTTGCAGCTGCCGGTTCTCTTTACCACGGTTTCTCGCGCGCTCATCCGCAGCCGGTTGGTGTCGTTCCCGGGAACATCGGCTAGGTACTCGTCTATCCATTGCGGAAGCCACTCTCTGCGCTCCAGTGTCAGCAGATTCAGCGGATCGGAGACGGCGAGAAAGGTCTTATCAGCTTCAAGCAAGAGAGAGAATACAAATTGAACGCGTAAACGAAAGGCCATTTTCTCTTCAAGGGACAAGGCCCGGAAGCTGCTCATCAAATCGAAGCGGAGATAATCTGCTGCACCCCGAACACAATTCGGTGATAGTTCGATTTGTTCAAAATCTATCCCGGAGCTGGAAGTCAGAGCGGCTCGCTCGACTGAGGAGAGTTGCTGTTTGAGAATTCTTGCCGTACGCCCGCTGCTGAAATCATCCAGCCATTTAGAGGAAGCGAAAACATCGGTAAAGCTTTTTGCCGGCAGGCATCTGAAGGTGCCATGATGAGCGTTGGCACAGATGGTCAGGAGGAGCGTGTCCAAGGGTTCCCATCTGTTCTTCTGCCCCAGTAGAAGCGTGAGCATTGTTGACAAGGGTGTGTGGGCCTTTTCCTGTGGATTGCCTTTGAAGGAGCCTGGATCGATAATGTACTGTTGGAACTGTTGACTCCCTTTCCCCAGATCGTGCAGCTCCGCCACCAGCTTCGACAGCCGCTGCACGTCCGGGCTGACCACATGGGGAGAATGGCTTTGCCAGATCCCTGCGAGTGCAGTTTTCACCTGACGAACATGCTCCAGCAACAGCAAATCGGGATGAGATCTCAAGCCGATTATAAGAGCAATAGTGTTTCTCCTTCCTCTGTTTGCAGCGCTTTTTCAGTTCGGACAGGT
>JAVEVM010000574.1:0-3685 GCA_034005055.1 Desulforhabdus sp.
CAAACCGGTTGAACAAGTTGCGTCGGCAGGCGGAGGAAAAAGCCGACAGGATGACTGAAGACCTGGAAGCACTGTCGCCTTCAGAAACACGACAGATGCTGCACGAGCTGCGGGTTCATCAGATCGAACTGGAGATGCAGAACGAGGAACTGCGCCTGGCGCAGGCGGAACTGGATGCAGCGCGGGCGCGCTATTTCGACCTTTACGACCTGGCGCCGGTTGGCTATTGCACGCTCAACGAGCAAATGCATATCCTGGAAGCCAACCTCACCGCCGCCACCCTTTTGGGCGTGGACAGAGGCGCACTGGTCAACCAGCCGATCACCCGATTCATCTACAAGGACGACCAGGACATCTGCTACCTGCAGCGTAAAAATCTCTTTGAGATCGATCCGGCAAATTCATGGCAAGCCAATGAATCGCGGACATGCGAACTGCGTAAGCTGAAAAAGGACGGATCACCATTATGGGTGCGGCTGGAAGCAGCTCCCGCGATAGACACCGACGGCGCGCCCGTGTGTCGCGTCCTGATCAGCGACATTACCGACAGCAAGCGGGTTGAAGTGGAAACGGCGGAACTCGAAGCCCGGAAACGGCAGATCCAGAAGACCGAAAGCCTTGGCCTCATGGCTGGGGCCGTTGCCCACCATTTCAACAATCAGCTTCAGGTGGTGACTGGAAACATTGAGCTGACCATCATGAACCTGCCGCCGGGATCAGATGCGGTTACCGGCCTTACCGAGGCGATGAACGCCGCCCATAGAGCGACTGAAATGAGCCGTCTGATGTTGACCTATCTGGGGCAGAGGCCCGGCAGGCATGAACCCATAGACCTTTCCGAAACCTGCCGCCGAAGCCTGGCGCTGCTTCAGGCCGCAGCGCCGAAAGGTCCACTCCTTAAAGCCGATCTTCCCTCTTTAGGTCCGGTCATTCGTGCGAACCCAGGCCAGATTCATCATATTCTGACCAATCTGGTCACCAATGCCTGGGAATCCGCCGATGGGAACGGACAAGGTATTTACCTCACCATCAAAACCGTTTCTCAGGCGAATATGCTCGCATCAAAGCGTTTTCCCCTCGACTGGCAGCCTCGATCCCTTCCCTACGCCTGCCTGGAGGTTTCGGATGAGGGCTGCGGTATCGCTAAAAAGGATTGCGAGAAGATCTTCGATCCGTTTTTCTCCACCAAGTTCATTGGTCGCGGTCTGGGTTTATCCGTGGTTCTTGGAATTGTAAAGGCACACCACGGGGCTGTCACGGTGGAGAGTGAACCGAAGCGGGGGAGCATCTTCCGGGTCTTTTTCCCGGTATCGGTTGAAGAAGTCCCCCTGAATCCGGAACAAAGAGCCTGATGATCAGATGGAAAGCGGCGGACCGGTGCTGCCGGCCGCATACAACAAAGGAGGATAAGGAATGGCTGAAAGAGAGCATCCCGGCAACGGAAAGGAAGCGTTTATCGAACGCAGTTCCGAAGAGATACGTCAGGACATCGCAAAAGAAAAGGATGAGATTTCCCAGAAAGTCGATCAAATCGGCGAGCGGATCAAGGAGAGCCTGGATTGGCGGGAATATGTGAAGGGCTCTCCATACTGGGCGATGGGGGCTGCCGCCGGCCTTGGGTATCTTGCCTCAAGGGTATTGAAGAGACGCACCACGCCCATGGAGCGGATCATGGGTGCCATTGCCGGGGAGGTTCAAAACTCACTCGGCGGCCTGGTTGCCGGAGCCGCAGGCCCCGGCCTGATCAAGGTAACCCTGCTGGGTATTGCCACCAAGGCTGCCGCCGGCTGGATCAGGAATGCAGCCTCGACGGAAGCGGCAGGCGGCGGCGGTCCTCAACCGCAGACAGGACGGGGTTCAATCGTCAGCCAAGGAATGGATACACAGCCCGTTGTTAACATCAACCCGTAATGTTTACACTTCCTCAGGAGGTTGCCATGAATACCGAAAAGAACAAAGACGAGACCCCCAAACAGCAAACGGCAGAAGGACCCGGCAGCGTCAATGTCGCAGCTCAAAACATCCTGGAAAGAAGCGGCGAGGTTTACGTGCAAGCGGAGCAGGCGGTAGGTGATGCGTATGATAAAACGACCGAGAAGGTAAGCGAAACCTATGAGAAGGCCAAAAGTTTTGGTAAGGAAAATCCGGGCAAGTCAATTCTCATCGCATTCGGGATAGGCATAGGGGTGGGGTTTCTCCTGGGTGCAAGCACTCGTCGCTCGGGTGTCACCGGCCGGCTTGCCCGACCCGTGGTCAACGCACTCTCCGACATCGCTCTGGACTTTTGGCGTTAACACGGTCTCTTACCGGAAAAAGCATTCAAGAAACTGGAAAAAAACGCCAGGTCTGAAAGAGATGGAGGATCCCAAACAGGCTTTTTGGCTCTTGCAGGTAGATACGGGGGAGGCAGCATTCGCATGGAAAATGCACTGAACCCTGTCCGCAGCTATCAGTATATCATGTGGAAACGTTGGCAAGATCATGACGAATTTCATGAACAACAATTCAGCCGGATCTTTGAACTATGTACCAGTTGCCTGGGGATGGTGGTAGAAGGCCCTTGGGAGCCTGTTTACAGAGCACACTGAGCGGAGCATAGATGCGCTGAGGGCATATCTGGCGAGGCATCGCTCGCTGCGCGCAGAACTTCGGGTTACGTTTGTCGCAGTTTAAAAAGGAGTCTGAAATGGCTGCTTTCCGATCGATTCGTCTGTGGTATTGGTGTATATCTCTGCTTGTTTTGCTTGCACCGGGATGCGACCCATCGGGCCGCGAAAAGGTTATTGAACACCCGATCCCTCGTCTTTACGGGGCGGGAGATTCGCAATTTTCTCGCACGATGGGGACATTGCTTGGCACGGGCATTCTGGATGGCAATCGAGTTGAGGCGTTTTTGAACGGTGACGAGATCTTCCCCGCGATGCTGCAAGCAATCCGCAGCGCCAAAACAACCATCACGTTCGAAACCTTCATCTATTGGTCCGGGTCGATCGGCAGCGAATTTACGAACGCCCTTGCCGAACGTGCTCGTGTCGGCGTCAAGGTTCATGTCCTGCTCGATTGGGTCGGCAGTGACAAGATGGACGCATCTCAACTCGTATTGATGGAGCAGGCCGGTGTGCAGGTGTGGAAATATCGTGAACCGCACTGGTATCAGTTAGGCCGATTAAACAATCGCACACACCGTAAGCTGTTGGTTGTCGACGGACAGACCGGTTTTACGGGCGGTGTTGGTATCGCAGATCAATGGACTGGCCATGCCCAAGATCCTGAGCATTGGCGCGATTCGCACTATCGTGTCCAAGGTCCCGTGGTGGCGCAGATGCAAGCGGTCTTTATGGACAACTGGATCAAAGTCAGCGGTGATGTACTCCACGGACCCGAGTATTTCCCTCCTTTGCAGCCGGTCGGCGCCGTCAAAGCGCACGTGTTCAGCAGCTCTCCGTCGGGGGGAAGCGAAAGCATGCGGCTGATGTACCTGCTCGCAATCACTGCCGCCAGCCGCTCTATTTACCTCTCCACTCCGTACTTCATTCCCGATGCACCGGCGATCAAAGCGCTAACCGATGCCGCAAAGCGCGGCGTAACCGTCCAGATCATTACAGTCGGCAACCACACAGACAGTGAGACGGTAAGGCGTGCATCCCGCGCGCGCTGGGGTGCCTTACTCGAGGCCGGCGTTGAA
>JAVEVM010000575.1:0-3684 GCA_034005055.1 Desulforhabdus sp.
TTGAGTGTCCATGCTAAGTCTTCAAAGTTCAATGATTTTTCCACAATTGCATAGTTCTCCTCCGATTGATTTGGAAGAAATCGATGATTAACCTAGGTTTAACTGAGACAGCGAGTAAGCATAGTTAAGTAACCGTAATATATGAAAAACAAAGATGATCGCGAAGAGTGAAGTGTACGATGGGCTGGAAACGAAGCATGGTTCTTATCAGTATAGGTCTTGCCGCTCTTGCTATATCTTTTTTGACGATAAGCCTCATTTTTGTCGATTTCATAGTCGATCTCTGGTGGTATCAGTCGCTCAATTACGGCGCTTATTTCTGGCTAAGACTGCTCTATCGTTACGTGATATTTGTGGCAGTGGCGGGTTTTTTCTTTCTGATCTTTTTCCTCAACTTCTGGGTTGCATCACACTTTCTCGGTACAACCGAAGCTGTTGAATCGAAAACGGGCGCTCCAGTGCGGCACGCCTACCAGGAAGTTGTCAGGCTGTTTCGGAGCGGATCTGTTAAGCTCTACGTGCCACTCTCAGTTGTTCTTGGAATTCTTGTGGCTTTGCCTCTGTTTCAGCAATGGGAGGCGGCACTGCTTTACATTTTTGGCTCGAGAGCCGGAGCAATCGATCCGATATTCGGCAAAGACATAAGTTACTATCTCTTTTCTTTCCCCATCTACAGCCTCCTGCAAGATCGATTGCTGCTGGCTTTCGGCTTGCTTTTTATCGCCCTGATTGTGCTCTATTGGACGGAGCGACGTTTGCTGTTCCAATATGATCAAAGACTGCCTCGTGGAGCTAAGATCCATCTGAGCATTCTGATTTTGCTTATCTTTGCAATCGAGATCTGGGACTACATACTACAGCGATATGAGCTTCTCTACAGCACCAACAACCAGCCTCTTTTTTTCGGTCCGGGCTATGTTGAAATGCAAGTCGTGCTGCCGCTGATTTGGATTACCCTGCTGTTTCTGATGGGGACGGCCTGCTCTTTGGTATTCTACATAAACACCAAACGCGGTCTGAAAGCTGCGGTTCTTTTCGCAGCTTTCTTTCTGCTTGCACTGGGAGTGCGTGAATCTGCGTTCCTGCCCGGAATGGTCGAACAGTTCCTGGTTAAACCTGCCGAGCTGACCAGACAATCAAAACACATAATGAACAGCGTGCAGGCCACCAAAGCCGCGTATAATTTGGAGCACGCCGAGATTCGAGAGTATGACCTCTTGCCGATCCCACAGATTGATCAAGATCCGAGGATCGAAGAGAGTATCCGCAATATTCCAGTCTGGTATGAAGGGGTGCTGCTGGAAGTATATGAACAGATGCAGGCAATCCGACCTTATTATGAATTCACCGGTATTGATGTCGATCGCTATACCGTCAACGGCGTCTATCAGCAGGTCTTCATCTCCGCGCGCGACCTCATTCTTGGAAAGCTGCCGGCAGGTGCTCAAAATTGGATAAACACACATCTTAAATACACACATGGCTACGGAGTGGCCATGAATCCGGCAGCACAGGGCGGCGAGGAGGCGATGACGTGGTTCATTGGAGATTTGCCGCCGACCTCCGCATATGGCTTAACCATCAAGCAGCCGGGCATTTATTATGGTCTCGAGCCCTACGACTATGTGATTGCGCCGAACGACAATCATGAGTTTGATTATCCCAAAGGAGACACGTTCGTCATGACCGATTACAACGGTACCGGCGGTGTTCCCATATCGTCGTTGTTCAATAAATTCATGTTCGCTGTTTATTTTAAAGAGAAGAATATTTTTCTGACACCTGAAACCAACAAAAGAAGTCGCATCTTGTTTCGACGCAACATCATAGAGGCCATCAATACCCTCACACCCTACTTGATGCTCGACAGGGACCCCTACGTGGTGGTCACCTCAGAGAGAATCTACTGGATTCAGGACGCCTACACGACCTCCGATTGGTATCCCAATGCTCAAACCTATTCTGATGTTTTCGGCGAATTCAACTACATTAGAAACTCAACCAAGATCGTAGTGGACGCATACGACGGCACCATCAGCTACTACATTGCGGATCCAAAAGATCCTCTCATTACCGCCTACAGCAGGATTTACCCTGGTTTGCTGAAAAGTATGGACGAATTGAACGAAGATCTTAAGAGCCATATCCGCTATCCCAAGGATCTCTTTGAGATCCAAATGAGTATTTACGCCAAGTATCATCAATCCGATCCCGACATGTTCTATAAGCAGGAAGATATTTGGGAGTTCGCCAGAGAATTCAAACGTGAAACCGAGCTGGAAGTCAAGCCGTACTACCTGACCTTGGATCTCATTGAAAAGGGCCGCGAAGAATTCATCCTTTTGGCGCCCATGCGCCCCAAGGGTCTGGATAATTTGCGCGCCATGGCGGTAGCCGGTTGCGATGGGGATAACTATGGCAAAATCATCATCTATTCCTTCCCAAAAGGTGTTGTGGTTTATGGCCCGTCTCAGATCGAGGCGATTATCGATCAAGATCCCTTTGTGGCTCAGCAGCTTACCTTGTGGAACCAGATAGGAACCGAAGTGCAGCGAGGAAAGTTGATTATTCTCCCCTTTGGCGGAACGGTTGAGTATATTCTTCCCATCTATCTGAAAGCTGCCAGCGGGGTGAAGATACCGCAGCTCACCAGGCTCATCGTCACTCAGGGGGATGTGGTTGTGATGGAGCCGACTCTTGAAGAGGCGTTGGAGAAAATGACAAATAGATTGCGCGAGCGGTTGTTTCGATCTGAGCCCCCGACCGGCCAGCCGAGCAGGCCGCTGTTCGAATCGGAAGAATCCGCTCCACAAGTCACCGATCAATGAAGCGAAGGGCAGCCGTCTCTTGGGAGCCTTACTGGAAGCCGAGCACAGCCTCGAAGCTGGATATTGACCCCGGAACCCGAGGTATGAAGGAAGAAGCTATGAATTGAAGGCGGAAGCCTTCCGATGGTTGATAAAGGCTAAGCTGCTCATCCCGCTTCGCTTGATGGCAGCCTCATCCTCTCGGTCGCCGATGAAGAGGGCATTGGGCGGAAAAAATTCCAAGCGGATGTGCTTGGTGACGACGGGAGGAATCAACCTGCCGGTGAATCGATCGTCAAACACTTCCAATCGATTGGCGATTATCGAGCACTTGTCGGTGCGAAGCGCATGAATTCCTGCTTTTGCCATTTGCTGCACAACATCTTGTCGATTCAGGAAGAGCCTGATCGCGGAAGTGAAAGATCCCTGCGAGGATATGATTATCTTTGGCTCCACAGATCTTCGCTCTCTCGCAGCCGCGAGTATTTCTCCAATCATTGCGGCCACTTCAGTGTTGAGATTGATCGCATAGCCGCCTTTCCATCCTCTTTTCTTCAGGATCAGGTCATGGAGGCTTCTTGTCTCAATACCGCGAAAAGTATTGCAGGCGATCCTCACTGCCCGCTCCGAGGGGCCGAAATAACGGGAGAGCACGATCGACATGATGCCTCGGCTGAGGCTTTTTACGAGGAACCTGAGTCTTTGCCTGGAATTGCCGCCCGGTTCCGACAAAATGGCAAATACCCACTCTATCAGGAGGTTTTCACGAATGAGTGTCCGGTCAAAATCTACGATAAGGTATTCGATTGGTCCGCTCATATTAGGAATCACAGTTTCTCCGCTTGTTGAATTTAAGGAATCTTAAAAGGGAGCCCCG
>JAVEVM010000576.1:0-3682 GCA_034005055.1 Desulforhabdus sp.
TACAAACCGGCTGGCCGGAGAGAACCTGCATCGTCAAAGGAGTGATGAACTGCTGAGCACTTGCCGTCATCACCACCTGGACTGTTGCGCCCGCCTTGATCAGCAGTCGCACCAGTTCGGCCGACTTGTATGCAGCGATGCCTCCGCTGATCCCTAAAAGTATGGATTTACCGTTCAATATGCAGAACCTTCGTCTATAGGGCTTTTGTTCATCTTTCACGTTCTTCTGAGAGCCTACCTCTCACACTCTCTAGCGAATCCGTTCACCGGTCGGGGCTACGTATATTTCGACGTAAGTGTAGAAAAGCTTCTCATACATGTTGATAACACAGGTTTTTCCCGGTTTTTCGAAGATGAGAACAGAACGCAGATAACGAAAGCCTCCTTTGGGCGTCCAGCCCTCGCGTGGCAGTGCCAGTTGGAAAAAATTCACCACCGAGGAGAGATCCACTCTTCCTCTTAAAGTAAGAAAGCCTGCCCTGAGCTGGCCTTCCTGGTAAATGTATGAGTCGTCACTCCGCAGCGACAGTTCATGAGGAATCGGAATGTCTGGAAAATCATAGAACACGGGCTGTGCTGCTGATGTTGTCGGAGCCGCGACGGTGGCCTGCGGTGGTGAGAAAACAGGGTTTGGCGGTGGAGTCGATCGGCCGGCACAGCCACTTACGACCAACAGAGCCGTCACTGCGAAAAAAACATACAGCCATGAAATTTTCTCCATAACTGCCATTTGAATCCCCCATAAGTTGACAATTGGTCTGGGGCTCGAAAACAATTCGAAACATCACGGCGCGGGTCGGGCGAATCAGCGGAGCCGGTGCCTATGCAAAAAAGGGATTGGACCTTCTTTCATGCTCTACCGAAGTCTCGGGTCCATGGCCGGGATATACGATGGTTGCCCCATTCAATGGGAAAATCTTTTCACGCACGGAGCGAATCAGCTGATCGTACGAGCCACCCGGGAAATCTGTCCGACCGATTGATCCGGCAAACAGCGTGTCGCCAACAAAAATCAGTTTTCGTTTAACAAAATGGAACGAGACATGACCGGGGGTATGGCCGGGAGTCTCCAGCACTTCGAGCTCGATCGAGCCGAAGACTAGCCGATCGCCTTCCTGCAACCATTTATCTATGTGCGCGTTTGAAGCGCTGAAGGACAAACCTGGAACTGCACCCAGTCCTACCGTACGATCCTGCAGCAGCGGTTCATCTTTGCGATGCAGGTACACGGTTCCTCCCAGCGCTGCTTTTAAAGGCCACGCATCCATAATGTGATCAAAGTGGGCATGGGTATTGAGAATTGCCACTAGCTCGAGACCCAACTGCTTGATCCTGCCAGCGATTCGATCGCTGTTGCCGCCTGGATCGATCACCACCGCCTGGCCCACCCGGAAGTCGCCCAATAAATAACAGTTGGTTTGCAGCATGCCGACGTAATAGCGCTCTAATATAAAATCGTTTCCTTTTTCCATAATCATCCTATCTTTCGGCGACAATCAGTTCTTCCAAGGGCCTGCGGTGTGAAGTCTGATTGCGGTGGGCCGGATGACCGACCGCCACAACAGCCATGAGCTCCAAACGCTCTGGAAGATCCAGCAAATTGGGAATCTTTTCTTTATTCTTCAGTATTTCTCCAATCCAGACGGCTCCCAAGCCTTGTGTGTGTACAGTGAGCAGCAGATTTTGAATACAGGCTCCTATCGCCTGGCAATCCTTCACGTAATCATATGAGCTTTCGCGATCAAGAAAAACCAGCACGAGTACGGCTGCTCCTCGCAGGATCGCCGAGTAGCGAGTGAGGCCTGCGAGTTGTTCCTTAAGCTCTGGTTCCCATGCCAGGGCAAAGCGCCAAGGTTGGTTATTGAGACCCGACGGCGCCCAAGAAGCGGCCCGAAGTGCTTCCATAATCAGCTTGCGCTCAACCGGCGCATCCTGAAAATGGCGGATACTGCGTCTTTCAAAAATAGCCGTAACAGTGCTATCAGATTCTAATTGCTGCATCACATCTACTCCTTAAATAACAGCTCGAAAAGCGATCTATTCGGTCAACAGGTGATCCTTGTAGTGCAAAAGTGAGTATAGTGAGTTTATGGCTGCGGGGTCAAGATAAGGCTTGGACTTAAATGCATATCGGATTTGATCGTGTTTTCTAGGCAGTTGCTGGCAACTCCGGCGCTTTAGACGAGACATTGAATGCGGTGTTGCCGCTGCACACGGTACTTTAAGCCACTAGGAGCTTTCGATGTTGCCACCTGCTGAAAATAGTCGATTTGTTTGCTCAAAGAACGGGGTTAGTTTGATTTTATGGTGCAGTAATGGCAGAATGGATCGTCTTGGTGGATATTCGGCTTGAGAATCTCATTTGGTTAATATATGAATCCATTTTTGACATCGGGCAGATTAGCTCGCATCATTTAGCCAGGGATAACGGAGGTAAAGAGTGCCTTCACGGACAGAAAGCACACATTCAGACAGGATCTTAGTTCGGCTTGAAGGTCCAATTGACCGTCAGACAGTTCCGAATATCCGCAAAGAATTGCTTAGCTCGGCGAAGAAAAGTGGGTTTAGCGAAATGGAGATCGATCTGTCGCAGATCTCCCATCTGGATACTGCTGGGATCGCGATGATTGTTGAAGTGCTAAGAACGCTGGACAGGAGAAATCGAAAGCTTCGGTTAACCGGTTTGAATGAGAATGCCGTTAGAATGATTCGCCTGTCGCGATTGGATAGAATTTTCGACATGCAGAATCATTCTGCTGTCGGGAGTTAGAGATGTGCGACTCTTGCCTGATAGATGTTCGCGGCCTTGACAGTTACTACGGCAACCGGCAGGTGCTGTTCGATATACGTGTCGGCATACCCCGTAACCGGATCACCGTGATCATGGGGATGAGCGGTTGCGGAAAAACCACTCTTTTGCGTCACTTGATCGGTTTGAAGCCGAGTCCTCCGGGGCAGCTACTAGTGGACAATGAGGATATGGGGCAATTCGATCCGGCAAGAATGAGCAAATTTCGCAGGAGAATCGGGGTGTTGTTCCAGAGCGGGGCACTATTTAATTCAATGACTGTGGGAGAAAATGTTGCAGTGCCGCTGAAGGTCCACACGCGGTTATCCCAATCGACCATTCGGATCATTACAACAATCAAGCTCCATCAGGTGGGCTTGTCGGAGTTCATTGATTATATGCCTTCACAGTTGAGCGGCGGCATGCAAAAACGAGCCGGTCTGGCGCGCTCATTGGTCATGGACCCGGAAATATTATTTGTGGACGAGCCCTCCTCGGGCTTGGATCCTATTACCGCTGCGGGTCTGGATAATCTGATTCTGGAGCTTAGAGATGCACTCGGCATGACCATTATCGTTGTGACGCATGAATTGGACAGTGCTTTCCATATTGCAGACCAGATGATTGTTTTGGATGCGGGACGGCTGCTCTCCGTGGGCACTCCGCAAGAAATCCGGGCGAGCCGGGACGAAAGAGTTGCACAGTTTTTAAAAAGACAAGCGGATCCGAAGCAGGAAGATAACGACGCGTATATAAAGAGGCTCGTTGGCGAAAGAAGCAGGAAGGTTGGCGTCCAATAAATCCTGGAGTGCTTGAGGTGGGTGACCTGGTGAAGAGAAGAAAAGGATCAGGAGAACGGTATGCTCCAACATATTCGAGCTCTTGGCGCCGTGA
>JAVEVM010000577.1:0-3682 GCA_034005055.1 Desulforhabdus sp.
ATGCGTACTGGTTTCCCCGGTTTCGACGAACCCGCGTGTGTCGTCTGAGCCCTGTGTGCTCCCTCATTCAGACGTGTTGTTCCGATGCTCCTGCGTGTCGATCAGACGAGCCTGTGTCTTGCCGACTAGCTTATGTCTCGTGCCAACACTCCTGTGGTCGTACCAGCGAGCCTAAGTACCCTCGTTCTCACGCTCCTGCGTGGGAACGTTGATATTAGCTTTCGTTTCTTACCGCTTGGATCATCTTGGCACGGCTCTAGCAGAAATCAGTGCCGAGGAGAACGAAGGAGAGCAAGCTTGACAAGAACAGAGAAGCTCTTAGAATCTTTAATAATTTGTTTTCAAGGATAAAAATAGACGGCGTAGTCTGGTGCGGCCGGAGAAGGCCCCCCTGACGCATTTCAACACTCAAGGCTGTATGTCAGGGTGTGATTGGATGGCGCTTCTGACACGCCTTAAAGGCAGAGCTAAAGGAGATGCACATGGCGAGTAGAGTAGCGATAAACGGATTTGGCAGAATCGGGCGCACTATATTCAAGTCTATTCTCGACAGGAACCTCCCCTTGGAGATTCTGGCACTCAATGATTTGGCCTCCCCGTCGGAATTGGCATACCTTCTGAAGTATGATTCCGTCCACGGTGTGTGGCCGCATGAGGTGTCTGCCACCGAAGAGGAGCTGCGGGTCGATGGGAAAAGTTACCGATGCCTGAAAATTGGTGACCCGAGCCAGTTTCCGTGGCACGAGCTAAAGGTCCAAATCGTGCTGGAATCCACCGGACGATATGTGGATCGGGACTCCTGCCAGAAACACCTGGGTGCAGGCGCCCAGAAAGTCATTGTCACCGCTCCCGGCAAAGGCATGGACGCTACTTTTGTAATTGGGGTCAACGAAGGGACCTATGATCCGCAAAAACACCACATCGTTTCCAATGCGTCCTGCACCACCAATTGTCTTGCTCCCATAGCCTCGCTTCTGAACGACCGGTTTGTGGTCGAGCATGGGTTGATGACCACAATTCATTCTTACACGATGGATCAACGGCTGCTCGACAGTCTTCATAAGGATCGCCGCCGTTCGCGCTCAGCGGCGCTTTCCATGATACCCACTACGACCGGTGCCGCCCGGGCTGTGGCGGAAGTCATTCCCGAGTTGAAAGGAAAGCTCGACGGTATGGCGGTTCGAGTGCCCACCCCCAATGTGTCTCTGGTGGATCTTGTCTGTCGCGTCGGCCGCGACACCAGCAAGGAAGAGGTTAATAAGATCCTGGAAGATGCGGCCAAGGGCCCTCTCAAGGGAATTTTGCAATATGTGACCGAGGAACTTGTCTCAGTGGATTTTAACCATACTTCTTTCTCCTCCAGTGTTGATGCTAATCTGACCACGGTCATCCAAAAGCGGATGGTGAAAGTACTCAGCTGGTACGATAACGAGTACGGCTACTCCAACAGGGTGGCGGATCTGGCGGTCATCATGGGCAACATGATTGACTAGGAGCTTGTCCGAGAACTGTCATTTCGAGCCGAAGGCGAGCAATCTTGTGCTTGCAAGTGGCTGATTTTACAGATTTCTCACTACGCTACGCTCCGTTCGAAATGACAAAAGAGGCATTCTCGGATAAGCTCCTAGGTGAGCGCGATTACCCATTGCTATCCGCAAACCACCAACAGAGGAGATTTCGCCATGAGAACCCTGGAAGATGTTGATTTGGCCGGAAAGCGCGTATTCACAAGGGTTGATTTCAACGTGCCGCTGGACAAGCAGAGACGGGTGACAGACGATTTGAGAATTCGCGCCGTATTGCCAACCATCAATAGGATCGTTGAAAACGGCGGAAAGGCAATCATTGCCTCTCACCTCGGCCGGCCCAAAGGTAAAGTGGCTGAAGAGTTTTCTCTGCAGCCGGTGGGCAGTTACCTTTCAAAACTGTTGAAGCGGGAAGTTCCGGTGGCACACGATTGTGTGGGTGACGAAGTCGAAGGGATGGTAGAGTGGCTCAAGGACGGGGATATACTCCTGCTGGAAAATCTCCGTTTCCATGCAGGCGAGGAGAAAAACGACGAGAACTTTTCCAAACAGCTCGCCGCGTTGACTGATGTGTATGTTAACGATGCGTTTGCGGTTTCTCATCGCGCCCATGCTTCGGTTCATGGGATCACCCGGTTTGTGCCGGTCTGCGCCGCCGGCTATCAACTGGCAAAAGAAGTCGAATACTATCGACAGGCGATGGAGCAGCCCAAACGGCCGGTGGCGGTGATTATTGGCGGTGCGAAAGTTTCCACCAAAATCGGTGTGCTGGAGAATCTTGTCGGCAAAGTAGATTACTTGCTCATAGGCGGCGCCATGGCCAATACTTTTCTCAAGGCTCGGGGAAAGAATGTCGGTAAATCCCTGGTCGAAGAGGAGCACATGCAAACCGCAGCGCGCTTTTTCGAAAAAGCGGGAACAAGTGGGGTCAAGGTTCTCCTGCCGGTCGATGCCGTGGTGGCACCCGATCTCGCGAGTGGGGATGAAGCTCGTGACGTATCGGTCGATGAGATTTCCGCAGGGGATCAAATCCTGGATGTGGGGAGAAAGACCATCGAGATTTTCGAATCGGTTCTGCAGAAGTGCTCGACTATTGTCTGGAACGGTCCATTGGGGGCATTCGAGACCCAGCCCTTTAATCGGGGGACATTTGCGCTGGCTGAGTTTTTGGGCAGGCTGGATGCGCTCACCGTTATCGGCGGAGGTGACTCTGCCGCTGCCGTCAAGCAGGCGAAGGTGGACGACAAAATGAGTTACGTATCGACCGGCGGCGGAGCCTTTTTGGAAATGCTGGAAGGCAAGACGCTGCCGGGTATTATCGCTCTCGATGAATGCGAAGCTCGATCCTGACCGGCTATTGACATCCGGCATTGAGCACGCCACATAGATGGGGAATAAACAATGAAGATTAGAAAGACTATGATTGCTGCCAATTGGAAGATGCATAAAAATACCCATGATGCGCTGGTCTTTATCGGACAGTTGGAGGAACAAGCTGTCCCTTCTAAAGACCGTGAAATTCTGATTGCACCGCCTTTCACATTGCTCCCGGCGGTAAAGATCGCTCTGAGTCGGGAAGATTTCAAATTAGGTGCGCAAAATTGCCATTGGGCGGACCAGGGGGCCTACACCGGAGAAGTTTCGTGTGCTATGTTAAAAGATGTCGGCTGCGATTATGTGATCATCGGTCATTCCGAACGGCGGCAGCTGTTCGGTGAAACCGATGAAATGGTTCGAAACAAGATCAATTCCGCCTTCAAACACCGGGTTACACCGCTTCTGTGCATCGGTGAAATCCTTTCTGAACGTGAAGAGGGCAAAACCTTTGCAGTGTTGGAGCGGCAATTCAGAGAAGCTGTCTCGGGGCTGACCCCGGTGTTGGCCGAACAGCTGGTGATCGCTTACGAGCCGGTCTGGGCCATCGGAACCGGGAAAACGGCCACTCCGGAGCAAGCACAGCAAGCACATGCATTCATCAGAGAAAAAGTGGCCGATGTGTTCGATAAAGATGTTGCAAGTGTTGTTAGAATATTGTATGGAGGTTCGGTTAAGCCTGACAATGTGGATGCGCTTATGGCCGAGCCCGATATCGACGGCCTGCTGGTCGGCGGGGCCAGTCTTGAAGTCGACTCCTTTAAGCGTATCATCCAATATCA
>JAVEVM010000578.1:0-3677 GCA_034005055.1 Desulforhabdus sp.
GGGCAGAAAGACTTACGCACGCTCATCGATACGCACGATGTGCTGTTCAGCTTTGGCGAGAGCTTTTCCACGCAGGTACCGGATACGGGCCACCGTTGGCTCCCGACGCGGCAGCCGGTGGTACTTTCGGAATGGCGGCCGACACAGCCCCACCGGGATGTGTTCACCACCGTGATGAACTGGACCAGCTACAATCCGGTCGTTTACGATGGCAAAGCCTACGGGCAAAAGGATATCGAGTTCCAGCGCTTTATCGACCTTCCCGGGCTGGTGGCGCCGACTGTTCTGGAGCTTGCCGTCAACGAAGGAAAAACCCGCCGCACACCGCGTTCCCTGCTGGCCCACAAGGGCTGGCGAGTAGTGGACCCGGCCGTCGTTTGTCCCGATTTTGAAAGTTATCGTAGCTATATCGAGTCATCCAAAGCCGAATGGAGCGTTGCCAAAAACGGCTACGTGGTCGGCCAGGCGGGCTGGTTCAGCTGCCGCTCCGCCTGCTACCTTGCCGCGGGGAAGCCGGTGGTCGTGCAGGATACCGGCTTCCGTCAGGTTCTTCCGGTCGGGGAAGGGCTGCTGGCGTTTACATCGGTCGAAGAGGCGGTGGCCGCCATTCGCGAAGTCGAAGCGGACTATCCGCGTCATGCCCGCGCCGCTCGTGAGATCGCCGAAGCTTATTTCGATGCGGGAAAAGTGCTTACCCGGCTGCTCGATGACGCCCTGACGGAATCAGGTGGAAGCCGGTAGCAAGATCGTCACCGCTATCTGAAATCAAGGGCGATGGTTCTGACATGCGGTCCGGAATTCAGCGCAAGGGGGAGTTTCTATTCATCGAGTACGTTGTGGGTGGTGCGGTTTGAAGGCCGTGCGCGGCAAACCTTCCAACACCGAAGGGTGGAGGCGGCCGCAGCGAATCCCGATGGCATCTGATTGCTGCGGCTCTATCCCGACTTATAGACGAACCTCTCAATGATGAAAATAGAAGTCGTCTGAATCATCGCCCTCGGGATGCGTCTTTAACAAAATGGCGAGGGTTGAAGAAGGCGACAACCGGCCAGGGCTAAGCGGAGGTTGCAGAGCGCAAAGCCTTGCCCGCCAAGGGATTGTAGAGCTTCATGATAGCATATTTCATCACATCCGAGGTTTTCAATTCCACGATGAAGCCCATCAGAGTATTATTTGCCTCGTCCGGCAGCGTGCAGGAATTGGACGCATCAAATGTCAGACCGGGGAACCCCTTGGTCAACTTCTTCTGATCATTCTTGGTCATGCCCACCTGGATCGTCTGCTTACCGTCCACTTCCTTTATCTGGTCTGTTAGACCCGCTGCTTTGATTTTCTTTAGTTTTTCATCATCCAAGTAAATATTGACGTAGTAATCTGCCATTCCTGTACCTCCCTGAACATTTGGTTTTGACTGTCACCTCACAACGAACACCATGCCGCGACCATGAGCTCCCGAGACGAAAACCCCGGTTCTCATCGCGAGAGCGGATACCGGTTCGCACCTGTCACATTCACAGATTCCGATTGGTCTCCCCTAATATTTCCTTCGCTCCATGTCAAGAATAATACCGAGGTGAACCACATCAATCACGGCTGGAAGCCGGAGAAAGTCAGTACTTGCTAGGGATGAAATCCTGCATTCATCTTCATAATTATTGTGGATTTCTGCTGACAGAGTGTGGGGATGACGGTTAGGTAGTTGATGGTAAGTGGTTGGGTGACTGGGCTAAGGATTGAAACGACGTGCCCCAGCAATCATGCTTGGCCTTTGGATCCAGCGTGAGAGGAGACTTCTCAGCATAAATCAATGTAACACAATGCTGCCTGCAGGTTGTATGCAAGACCTTTACCTGCGCATCGTGAAGATGACTGGTTGCTCTGTGGAACGTAGTCAGGTTTGAAATCATCTCGATTAATATCGGTTGCCAATATTGGAATATGATATTATAATCCAGCTACTGATTGCGGAGGTTTTGAAGCTCCAATGATTCGTGACCTAGAATTGGCCTTTATCAAGCTTCACATACTTTACCATGCGAGCAAGGGAGAGGTGTTCGGCATCGGTTTGATGGAGGAGTTGGCTCGCCATGGCTACACCATCGGGCCGGGTGTACTTTATCCGACCCTGGCTAAAATGGAGAAAGCTGCACTGCTGGTGTGCGAAGCACGCACGGTTGAGGGAAAACGGCGCAAGTACTACAGGATTACCGAGGAAGGGCTTTCTCTCTTGGAAGAGATGAAATCCAAAATCAGGGAGCTATACGAGGAGGTCGTGAACGATACATGAGTTATCTGATTGTCTGTGCATCCGCATTGTTGGTTTCCGGGCTGACGCTGTTTTCGGGCTTCGGCCTCGGAACTCTGTTGATGCCTGTATTTGCCTTGTTCTTTCCGGTCGAGATGGCGGTTGCAGCAACGGCAGTGGTGCATGGGGCGAACAACATCTTCAAGGTTGCGGTAGTCGGCCGGCAGGCGGATCGCACCATCGTTTTGAGGTTTGGGCTGCCTGCGATCCTGGCCGCGTTTGTCGGGGCATCGCTGCTTGCCTACCTGTCGGTGTTTGGTGAGCTGGTGAGCTATTCCATAGGGTCTCGAAGGGCGGTGATCACGCCCATCAAGCTGGTTATGGCAGTGCTCATGCTCGTCTTCGCTCTGTTTGAGCTTCTGCCGAAGTTTCGCGCCCTCAAATTCGACCGCAAGTATCTCCCCTTGGGGGGTGTTCTTTCGGGGTTTTTCGGCGGCCTGTCCGGTCACCAGGGGGCGCTGCGTTCGGCTTTCCTGGTGAAGGTGGGGATTTCAACCGAGGCTTTTGTGGGCACCAACGCCGTAATCGGTTTCATGGTTGATGCGGTGCGGATCGTCACTTACATAAGCCTGCTTCTGGCCGTGCGAACCGCGAGCTCCACCGAGACCCTCCACTGGCCGCTGATCCTGGCGGGGATCGGTGCGGCATTTCTCGGCGTGCTGATCGGCAAAAGGTTTATGAGGAAAGTCACCATGCAGGCGGTGCAAACCCTGACCGGCATCCTGCTGCTGGGGATTGCTGTGGTAGTCGGTGCGGGTCTTATTTGATACTTTGGCTGTTAGGCTGTCCTTGCAACTAAACCTCATGAAGGCGACCGACAAGCTTAAGCTTCAGAAAAGAATCAAACGCAGATAGAATTTTGGCACGACTTGAGCATCAGACGAAGCGGAGGAGCAAAGCGGCCCACAGCAGTCCCATGAGGTAGGAAAGCATTACATCGCTTGGCCAATGCGCTCCCAAAACGATGCGCGCCGCCCCTCCCACCAGCAGAAGCAGGCAGCACAAAGCGGGCGCAGCCACGCGCCATGCTCCCGCAGATTTTTTGACAAAAAACGCTGTCAGAAAGCCTATGGTCGATGCGTAAGTCAGAGCAAAAATCGAGGGAAAGGAATAGCCGGACAGCTGGTCGGGTACTGAAATGAGCTCCGCAGAGGGGCGGGGTCTTGCCACCAGAGGGCCAAGCCACTTTCCCAGAATCCACATCCCGGCGAAGCTGAACAGCGCGAGAAAAACGGCGCGCCAGCCAGCAAACTTCCAACACAACGCCGTCGTAACGGCGAGCAGAACCAGGTTCCAGGGAAACTTGGCGGTTGCCGTAACGAGCTTGGCCCAACCATAAGAAGCAGGAGCGGTACTCTGGATAAACCGGGCC
>JAVEVM010000579.1:0-3675 GCA_034005055.1 Desulforhabdus sp.
TTTACGGCGAGCACAAAGTACTCACAGAGCAAGGGATGATCGCGCGTTACCCCGAAGTGGTAGTCTGTCGGATGCCACTCATGTTCGGGGACGCGGGCCCGGTGGCAAGTAGTTTTATTCAGCCAATGATCCGAGCAATGCAGAAAGGGCGTGAGCTCAGGTTGTTCGTTGATGAATTCAGAACTCCAATCAGCGAAAAAATTGCCGTCCAGGGAATTATGCTGGCTATCGAGAGGGCCAAGGGAATCATTCACTTAGGTGGTATTGAGCGGGTATCGCGTTATGATTTCGGCCGACTGCTGGCTGAAGTCGCTCATTTCCCTGATGCCAGGCTGATACCCTGCAGACAACAGGACATTGAGATGGCGGCCCCAAGATCTGCCGACGTGTCCCTCGATAATGCCAAAGCGGTTGCATTGGGATTCAAACCGCTGCCGCTCAAAGAGGATCTGGAGGCATGGTTTGCTTTACATCGATGCGCGCTACCCGGAGACCTGGGCCTCCTGCCGGATGGAAAACCAACTTTGGAACATACCGACAAGTTCCACAGCCTCGCAAGAAGCATTCAAGAAACGATTAAGAAAGAGTTGGTAAGAAAAGGGTAGGCAGTCAACCCAAGCGCACCAGCTATGTAATATTTAAAGTAGCACAGATTTAACACAGCCCTTGCTCTTTATCGCTGGTGGGATGGAAAGGTGCTAAAAGCACTTTTTCAAAGGTTTCAAGTAATTGTTGAACCACACACAGTATAGCTCTCAACTCGTCAGAATGATTGATTCGATCTGCTCGACCACTTGAAAGTGCCTGTCCCTGGTGAGCAGGGTTCCGCCAACATCCATACAGCAGGCGGCAACCCAGACGTCATTGATCGGGATCTTCTTCCCTTTTTCTATCAGTGACGCGACGATGATCGCGTATTTTCGTGCAACATCCTCGTCAACCGAGATGACTGCAATTCTGAGGCGACTGACGATCTGGCGCAGCTTTCTTTCATTGAATTCCTGCCGACTTCCTTTCATGAAGCCATAATGAAGCTCCCCGAGCACAATGGAAGGAAGATAGATCGATTCACCGTAAGCTGCCATTGCGTCTACCGTGTCGGGTACCCCTTCGGCGAAATCGCAATAGATGTTCGTATCCAACACCAGCCTCACTCCCAATCTCCCGCGTGAATTTCAGCAAAAACCTTGATAGAATTTCTGAGCTCCTGTGCCTCCTCGTGATTCAGCCACCCCGCAAGCTCTCTGATCGTCTCCTCTCGGTCTTTTACGAGACCGAGCTTTTCATCAATAGCTTCAAGGATATAGGCTGTTTTAGTTTTTCCGGCTTCAGCTGCGGCCTTTCGAATTACCGCTTCTTTTTCGGGAGGTATCCTTAGACTTACGGGCATTTCACCGATCTCCTTGTATCGCAATTTATAAAAATGTATCTCACATGATCCGCGATGTCAATCACGGAATGCTTTTGGCAGCAATCAAAATGAGAATTGCTGGCTTTTGTGCAGGATCTCTTTACAAACATTGCTCGGCGACAAGTGAGTCGCAGGGGCTTTGCCCTGGCAGGCGAAGGCCATCGGAGCTTTTTACGCGGGGAGTGAGCCGGCGCAGTTGATCCACCGTTACGCTAACCGTATCGAATTCACTTTCGACTCGGCCGTGCAGCAAATAGGGCCGGTCGGTGTCCAGATCCTGGCAAAAGCGCTTGAAAGTCTTCGGGAAGAAAACGGTTTCGTAGGTTGCCGTTTGATCTTCAAATGAAACAAACTCCATCGGCTCACCTTCTTTGGTCACCACTTCCTTGCGGGTGATCGGCCAGCCCAACAGCCAGACCCGTTGACCGATATATCGGGTGAGAATTGAAGCGGGTACGATAGGGTAGGGCAGGGAGCGCATGGAAGACTCGAACATCGCCAGAGGATGGATGGAGAGCACGAATCCGAGGGTCTCGATTTCTTGCTCCCATTTTTGCCGTAAATTCAGTCCCGGCAGTGAAGGGATTGGTGCCTTGCTGCGTCGCTCGAACAGGCTCATCTGTTTGGATTTTCTCGCCGTTGGCGGGCCATCTTGTGAACGGGAATTCAACCTGGCTTCGACCGTCCAGAGGAGCTGAGGGCGATTGAATCCTTCGGCCAGGCAATCCAATGCACCGCTTTTTACCAGCACGGCAGCATCTGCCGAAGTAAGACTAACCCGCTGCAAAAAATCTTCAATCGATCTAAACAGTCCATTTTCATTTCGTTCCCGTAAAATGTCTTCCAGCGTTTCCCGGCGGATATTCTGCAGCTGCTGGAAGCCGACTCGAACAATTCTATCTTTACCCACGTAATTCCAATCACTTTGATTAATGTCCGGTCCCAGCACGTCAAGTCCCATGCGACGGGCCTCTGAAATGTAGGCAAAGGTGCTGTAATAGCCTCCGCCATTGCTCACAACCGCCGCCATAAACTCGGCCGGGTGATGTGCTTTGAGATAAGCGGACTTGAAGCTGACCAGCGCATAGGATGCCGAATGGGGTTTACAAAAGGAATATCCCGAAAAAGAGGTGAACATATCCCAAATGGTATTCACCACTTCCATGGAAACACCCCTCCGGCTGCACCCTTCGGAGAAACGCTGTCGATAGCCGGAGAGCTGTCGGGTGCTTTTCTTGCTGAGCACCTTGCGCAGTCCGTCTGCTTCCGCCCAGTCGAAGCCGGCCAGAATCATGGCGACCTGGACCACCTGTTCCTGGTAGACCAAAATGCCGTAGGTTTCCGCCAGAGTCTCCTGCAGACTGGGATGAAGGGGCTGATAAGGAGCGCCATGCAAACGGCGGATGTATTCTTGTATGTATCGGTTGGCTGCCGGGCGAATGATCGAAGAGTGGATGACCAGATGCCCGAAGTCTCCACGCCGCGTTTTTTGCTGCAGTTGCCGCATGGCCGGAGATTCCACATAGAATACCCCCATCGTGTCCCCGCGGCGGATTAATTCGAGCGTGGCAGGGTCATCGAGAGGATTAAAAGACGCATAATCCAGAACTTTTCCCGTATTTTTCTGTATGGCAGCCAAAGCATCGCGAATGACAGCCAGCGATCGATTGCCCAGTAAATCGATTTTCACCAGTCCGGCTTTTTCCGTCTGATCTTTTTCCCATTGAATAATATTATTCCCTTTGGCGCTGCGCTCCATCGGGACATAACGGGAAATTCGGTCAGGTACCAGGATGACTCCTCCGCAATGCACGGAAAGATGCCTTGGATTTTCCCCCAACCGGGCAGCCAGATGAAGAATTTCCGGCCAGGGAGGGTCGAGCGAAAAGGTTCGGAATTTAGGGTGTGCTTCCACCCGCTCCCGGATGTGCGCAGGATGGGTCCAAAAACTCATGCGGCGGGTGATTTCTTTAATTTCAGCCGCCGGAATTCCGTACACCTTAGCCACTTCCCGCACCGCCGCACGCCCTCCAAATCCGACGTGATTGGCAACTGAAGCCTTTCTTTCCACCCCATAATGGGCGAGAAGCTCGTCGTGCAGATCGTCTCGTTCATCCCAAGGAAAATCCACGTCGATATCGGGATGATCCTGCCGCTGCGGATTCAAAAAACGACCGAATAGAAGATTGTGACGGATCGGATCCACGTGAGTGATCCCCAGTAAATAACTTACCAGACTGGCAGCGGCGCTCCCGCGCCCGCAG